>JAISMO010000183.1 GCA_031276675.1 Tannerella sp. | reverse complement strand
AAACGCCTCCGGCGTACAGGGTGCGACCCTTTGAAAGGTATCCGGGAATTTTGTGCCGGAAGAAAGGCAAAAAGAAAAAGTGCGTTTGGACAGACTGGCCGGTCTGTCTGAACGCACTTTTTTATTTACTTGATGACATTGTGTTTTAACTGACAAATTGCCTGAAGAGATTATGGATGTATTTCGGATGGTTGCACTCTGTGCGACGGAGGCGACAGCATACTTCGGTTTTTACTGAAATTCACATCTCTCTTCATGATTATTTCCCCGCCTTCATGACGCCCGCATCTTCGTCGGCATTGTTCAGTCGTTTCTGGCCGGACTGATATTTACGGCCAAAGGAGAAATTCCAGGAGTATGTCAGGAAAATCGTCCGGTAAAGGCTGTTGTTATACTCGACCCGCCTGTAGGAGGCATATTTCGACCAGTTTTCCGTGCTCATGCGAAAGTCGTTGACGAACGGGAAATAAATGCCCGCTTCCAGTTTCATGTCCCTGTATTTGTAGCCCAAACTAAACAGGTGTATGGGATGAAGTCCGGTCATTGTCTCTCCGCGAACCTGCGGCCAGCTGCCCTGCCACACGAATGAAGCAGTGAGATTTCTGTAGTTGCCGTTTAACTGGAAAAGATAATAGGGATGGCTGTATACGTGCCGGTAACTGTTTCCGTGACTGACGTAATGATGCAGGCTACCAAACAGAAAGATTTGCAGATATTCCTTAAACGGACTGGCCCGCAGGGTAAGCATGGTATTCAGGCACTGCCAGCTTTGCTGATTATTCCACGTCTGGACGATTTTGCCGCCCTCCCAAAATTTCTCCTCCATGATGGAGGAAGGCTCGTATTGGTAGCGTCCCTGCAGATTTACATAAAAAATACCCTTTTTCCATTCGAGATTAAGTTCGGACTGATAGCGGTGGAAAGGTTTCAAGTCCGGATTGCCCCGCTGTATCTGGAGGGAGTCGATGCTTTGCTCTACCGCGCTCAGGCTGGAAAGCGAAGGCGACTGATTGTCCACACTGGCCTTCAGGCGTACGGAGAACTGCCCCGACAGGGGATAGAACAGGGAGAGACGGGGATTGAACGTATAATAGCTGTATTCGCTGCCGGCGTTTTCCTGCCGGAAAGACGAACGGGTTACGCCCGCGCCCAGCATATAGTCCAGCTTCTCCAGACGGCCTTTCCATTCTCCGAAGAAGAACGTTTCGCCCTGTTGCATTTCCGTATTGGAAGCGTGTCCGTTTCGGTAGGTATTGTCGGAATGGCTCTGCGTATGACGCAGGCCGGCGCTCAGGCTGCCGGCGCTGAGTTTCTTTTCGTAGATGCCTTCGCCAATCAGGGAATATTTGTTGCCGGAGACAATATTATTGATATCGGTCAGCAGTTGATTCTCCCGGCTTTCCTGATACATGCGGGTATTTTCGGCTCCGTTGTACGTTCCCACCACGTTGACCACCAAAGTCTGATCGTTTTTCAGATTTTCCTGGTAATACAGGTCAAGCGCCCGATTATGATTATTTTCTTTTGTCCGGTCCACCATCTGTACATAATCGTTCGGAGCCGCTATGTTGTAAAGTCTGCCGATGAAGTCGAAGTAAGGCTGATTCAGGTTGGAATAGCGGAACGTGGCGCTGAACATGCGTTTTTCGTTCAGGTAATTGTAGGCCATGTTCAGATGGTTGGTCGCAAACTGCCTGTGACTGGGCTCGCCCGCTTCCCTGCGCTGCAGGACGGCGCCGTCGGGCAGAAGAAAATTTTCCTCGTTGTCGCGCCACATGCTGTTAATATTCGAATGGTGAAGCCGGTAGTTGGCCGAAAACTCCGACTTTTTGTGACTGACACGTCCGTTGAGATTGTGCTCGCCCCAGGTTTTCAGCGGCAGCGTATTGCGCAGATTCATACCCATATTGCCGCCGGTTTCGTGTCGGCGGACAATGTAGTCAATCACCGCCTCGGCATTGCCGTAGCGCAGTCCGGGGTTGTCGTGATATTCCACGCGGATAATGTCCTTTGGCTGCAAGGCGACAATATCATTCACTTCCGCCCTGACGCCGTTGATGCGCAGCTGCACCTCGCCGCCTCCGGGAATGGAAACTTCCCGCGTCATGGGATTGACCAGTATGCGCGACAGCATCAATTGCTGCAACAGATCAATGCCGTTGCTTGATACGTTGATCTGCCGTTCGGTGGGAAAAATGAGCTTCCGGTCGATCCAACTCGTGGTGGCCGACGCGGTCACGGTGACGGCGTCTAAGCCGACGGCCTCCTCTTCCATCAGGATATCCGGCAAAGCAAGGTTTTTGGTCAGTCCGGCTACTTCGATGTACAGTGTTTTGTATCCCATAAAAGATAATGCCAGGCGATAGTTTCCCGGCTTTATTTTCGGAATGGCAAACCGGCCGTTGTCGTCCGACACGGCGCCCGTCACAAAGGCGGAATCCGGCGTCTGCAATACTATATTCACAAAGGCCAGGGGTTCGTTGCTTTGAACTTCCCTGACGACGCCCTTCAGTTCGATGTGCTGAGAGAAGGCGGTCGCTATGGCGCTGCCCAGCAGCACGCATGTCACAATCATTTTTTTCATGTTCACGGAGTTTTAATTTGAATCATATTTTAATAGAAAATCTGTTTGTCATCACTTTACAGAGTCAGACTGTTTACGGACGCCCGCCAGTCGCGGCTGGACGTCCGAATATCGTTCGCCGGTCGGCATTAAATCTGCGACAACATGCGAAATACGCGGACAGACGGCTTTTGTTTTGCTTCCTTGAATTTGTGAATCGTTGAATGGCGATAATGAGGCAGTGTGCGGTATGAAGACAGAGAAATTATGACGGAACCCGTCAACCCCTTTTACAGGATTGTATGGAGATTGCCCCCCCCCATAACATTTATTAACGCTGCGGGTATGTTTTCAGCAGGCAGACAAACAGTCGTGCAATGCACGCAGGGTCGAAAATTTAAATTTGCTGTTATCATTTAATATACGGTTTTAAAAGAAATGAAAACGAATATTGGTGGCAAATGTATGGAAAAGAAAAATAGCGTGCAAGAAAAAAGAAAAATAAAATGAATATCGGATTTATTATCTGATAAGGCCGAAAGACTTTATTTTTGCTGCTGAGCCTGTTTCTGTGCTGATCCTGTTATGATCTATGATCCGTCGGTTAAAACCAACGGCAATGAGCGAGAATTGGGCTAAAGCCCGTGCGGTAGCCGAAGCACATCGGTTCCACACGAGCTTTAGCACAACACTCATACTTCATCGTTCATACATACTTCATACTTCATCGTTCTCTTTATAATTATTTTCCTGCTTTCATGACGCCTGTGTCATCGTCGGCGTTGTTCAGACGCTTGCCACCGGACTGATAATGGCGGCCAAAGGTCATATTCCACGAGAAGGTGAAGAAAAACATCCGCGCCGAATCATTTATGTACAGGCTCCTTTTATAGGAAGCATACTCCGAGCGGCTTTCCGAATCCTGACGGTGAACATTGGCAAATGGATTGGTTACCCCTGCACCGAAATTTGCATTCCTGTATTTATAACTTAACATAAACTGGTGATATGAGGATTCCTTCGTCATGGTTTCTCCATAGAGATTACCCCAGGACAGGAGGCCGTAACCGGCGTTGAGTATGAAATTTTTATACATTCCCGATACATCCATATAAAGATACGGATTGTTGTATACATGACGATAAGTATTGCCGTTGCTGATGTAGCGGTTTAAACCGCTCTGAAGATTGAACGTCAGTATGTCCCTGACCGGTCCGATTCGGAGATAAAGCACCGTATTCAAATATTGCCAGTCCTTTTGATTGTTCCAGGTCTTGACAATCCGGTCGCCTTCCCTGAGCCGCTCTTCCATGACAGCCGAAGGGTGATAAGTGTAGCGTCCCTGAAGATTTGCGTAGAAAAGACCCTTCTTCCATTCATAATTCAGTTCGGTATAATAGCGGAGAGAGGGTGTCAGGTCGGGATTACCCCGCTGTATCTGAAGCGAATCAATGTCCTGTACCACATCGCTTAATTCGGCCAGCGAGGGCGTATGACTGTTGAGACTGGCCGTCAGGCGGACAGACGACCGGTCGGACAGGGGCAGAAAGAGGTTCAGACGCGGGTTGACAGCATAATAATTGTAATTACCGGCTCCGTCTTCACGAGTGAAAGTATAACGGGTGACGCCCGTTCCGATCGAATAATCCAGTTTCCGTATCCGTCCTTTCCATTCGCCATAAAGAAATGTTTCACCCTGCTGCATACGGGTGTTGTAGTTGTGACCGTTTTGGTAAGTATTGTCAGCGTATGATTGTGTATGGCGCAGTCCGGCGCTGAAACGGTTGTCGCCGATTTGCTTTTCATAAATACCCTCGCCAATCCACGAATATTTGTCGCCGATAACCAGGTTATTGATGTCCGTCAGATAGATGCCGTCGCGACTTTCCGTATAGATACGGCTGTTGTCGGCCCTGTTGTTTGTGCCCACGAGATTGAGCACCAGGGTCTGGCCGTTCTTCAGATTCTCCTGATAATAGAGGTCGAGTGCAAGGTTTGAAATACTGTTCTTTCCTCCGTCGAAAACCTGAACATAATCGTTCGGATTGGCCGTGTTGTACAGTTTACCCATGTAATCTTCATGAGGCTTGTTGTCTGAATTGTAACGAACCGTAGCATTAAACATGCGTTTTTCGTTGAGATAATTATAGGTCAGATTCAGATTTTGCTGAAATCGCTGCATATGTCCGGGTTCGCCTTCTTCCTTACGGCGAAGAACAGAACCGTCTGCCAGGCGGAAGATTTCTTCATTGTCGCGCCACATTTGATGGCTGTTATTATACAGGTGACCGTAATTGACCGAAAATTCCGATTTTTTGTGATTGATTTTTCCGTTGACGCTGTTTCTGTCAAATGTTTGCAGGTTAAAAGCGTCTGTCAGATTAATACCCAGATTACCGCCGGTTTCGTGCCGCCGGATGATGTAGTCAATCACAGCAGCGGCGTTTCCGTAGCGCAGTCCGGGATTGTCATGATATTCTACGCGAATAATATCTTTCGGCTGCAAGGCAACAATATCATTCACTTCCGCCTTGACGCCGTTGATGCGCAACTGCACTTCACCGCCACCCGGAATGGAGACATCACGTGTGAGGGGATTTACCTGTAACCTGGGCAGCATCAACTGATGCAGCAGATCAATGCCGTTACTGGAGGCATTTATCTGCCGTTCGGTAGGGAAAACGAGTTTTCGATCGATCCGGCTGGTCACGGCCGAACCGGTTACGGTGACGGCGTCCAGGCCGACAGACTCTTCTTCCATCAGGATATCCGGCAGGGCGAGGTTTTTGGTCAGTCCGGCCACTTCAATATACAGCGTTTTGTATCCCATAAAGGAGAGGGCCAGCCGGTAGTCGCCCGGATTCAGGTTCGGAATGGCAAACTTGCC
>JAISMO010000175.1 GCA_031276675.1 Tannerella sp. | reverse complement strand
TCGAGGTCAAGCAGTTCGTTGAACCGCGGAAGCAGCGCAGCTACAATGGCTGCCACTGCGGGATAGTCCGCAAATAATCGCTGCACCAGAAGCAGGAATTTGTAATGCGCTTCGTTGCGTAAATACTGAAAGTAAATTCTGTTGATTTTCATTCGAATAAGTTTTTAGTTATAAATAATCAAGAAATTTGTTTTCGTTTGAAATCCCCGGGTGGGGAAAACGTCCCGACGGTTCCGGGAAGGAATCCCCGCGTGGGGAAAACGTCCTGACGGTTCCGGGAAGGAATCCCCACGTGGGGAAAACGTCCTGACGGTTCCGGGAAGGAATCGCAGCGTTGCGAAAACGTCCCGACAGCTCCGGGAAGGAATCGCAGCGTTGCGAAAACGTCCTGACGGTTCCGGGAAGGAATCGCAGTGTTGCGAAAACGTCCCGACGGCTCCGGGAAGGAATCGCAGCGTTGCGAAAACGTCCCGACAGCTCCGGGAAGGAATCGCAGCGTTGCGAAAGCGTCCCGGCGGTTCCGGGAAGGAATCGCAGTGTTGCGAAAGCGTCCCGGCGGTTTCTTTTAAGTTGCTAATAAAGAGGGATTTACCCCCCCCCCTGCGATTTATCGGACTGAAAGTCAGGGTGTTGGAGAGGGTCTTTTCGTTTCTCCGTCCGGAGAAGAACGGGCTGTATGCCGGATTTGTCTTTGCTGAATACATGAGTTGATTCATTATCGGCGGCAAAGATAGGTTTTTTTCCGAAACGGCAAGCCTGAATATGGAAGAAGGAAAGTTTTTTTTTCTTTCCGCTGGCCGTCTGTTTTAACTGACGGAGAGCGCTGACGGAGGAAAGAAGCACTTTCGATTTTCGATGCTCCAGGCTTATTCTCTTATTTCATCTACCTTTGCATCTGTTTATTTAAAAGTGTATGAAAATAGAAGTGTGTGCCGGTTCGGTGCAGTCCGCCATCGAAGCCGAAAAGGGTGGCGCGTCAAGAGTTGAACTGTGCGGCAGCCTGTTTGAGGGAGGGAGCACTCCGAGCGCGGCAACGATCGAATTATCGTGCAGGGCGGTTCGCATTCCCGTTTATGTGATGATTCGTCCGAGAGGGGGCGATTTCTTCTATTCCAAGATCGAATTTGAAACGATGAAACGGGATATTCTGTTCGCGAAAGGGTGCGGAGCGGCAGGTATTGTTACCGGACTTTTACTGCCGGACGGCAGCGTGGATGAAGGCCGGACGGGCGAACTGACCGGTCTTGCCGGCGAACTGCATATGGGGGTTACGTTTCACCGGGCGTTCGATATGACTTCCGACCCGCACCGGGCGCTGGAGGCCGTCATACAGGCGGGTTGCGAAAGGATTCTGACCTCGGGCGGCGAAAACAGGGCGGTTGATGGAATAGAACGGATCAGGGAACTTGTCTCCGCCGCAGCCGGCCGCCTGTCCGTCATGGCCGGCAGCGGCATCCTTCCCGTCCATGTCAGGCGTCTGGTTGACTATACGGGCGTCCGCGAGGTTCACCTGTCCGGGAGACGCCGCATGGAGGGGGGCATGATTTACAGGAATCCGAAAATCAACATGGGCGGACTGCCCGGCATCTCCGAGTACGAAATCATGGAAACCGATTCTGAAACGGTGAAAAAAATAAAGGCGCTGCTGGCATGAGCGTATCAGATGCAGTTGTCCGGGCAGTCCGTTTCGCCGGTTTCAAACTCCAGCGTGACGTGCGAAACGGCGTGAGCGTGCAGGAGGCTTTTGATGCGCGACTTGACGGCGGCCATCCGGGAGGTGTCCGGGAGAACGACATGCGCCGTCAGCGCCGTTTCTGTGGTGCTCAGCGCCCAGATGTGCAGGTGGTGAATGTCTTCCACCCCTTCGACGGTACGGATCAGCGCTTCGACGGCGTCCCGGTCGATGTTCCTGGGGATGCCGTCGAGCGAAAGCCGGATGCTGTCGCGCAGAAGGCTCCATGTGGAGTAGACGATCACCAAAGCCACCACGAGTCCGATCAGCGGGTCGATAAAGTAGCGTCCCGTATAAACGATCGCCAGCCCCGAAACAACTACCCCTGCCGACACCAGGGCGTCGGCGGCCATGTGAAGGCAGGCGCCCTTTATGTTTAAATCCCGCTCGCGGTCTTTCATGAACAGCCATGCCGTGAAGGCATTGACCATCACGCCGACGCCGGCAACGGCGGCAATGGCTCCCCCATGCAGCGGCTGGGGACGGAGGAACTTGTCAATGCTTTCGGCGATGATTATGCCTGCGGCTACCAGCAGAATCACGGCATTAAACAGTGAAACCAGTACCGTACTTTTCCTGTATCCGTAAGTATACCTGCGGTTGGAGTGCACCCTGGCCAGCCGGAATGCCAGCATGGCCAGTATCAGGCCGGCCACGTCGCTCAGGTTGTGTCCCGCGTCCGAGAGCAGCCCCATTGAACGGGTATACAGTCCGGCGGCAAACTCGGCCGCTACAAAAAGCAGGTTTGCCGTGATCCCGATGACAAATGCCCTGTTCAGCGAGGTAAACGTATGATCGTGATTGTGTTCGTGTGACATCTTTTTCTTTTTCCGGCAAAAGTACAAAAATCCCCGCTATTTGAGTGGTTAGTGATTAGTGGTTAGCGGTTAGTGATTAGTGACAGTGGTGTGAAGCGGCGCCTGTTTGCCGCGCATCGCGCTACTAACCACTAACCACTAATCACTAACCACTAAAAAAGTTTCAGCTGCATCTGTTTTTGTTCCGGTTCGTCCGCGGCGTTGCTGATGCCTATTCCCAGCAGCCTCACCGGCTGAGCCGACAGGTCAACCTGCTTCATTATTTCCCGCGCCGTATGCCAGAACGTGTCGAATCCGGTAATGCGGCAGGGCAAGGTTCTGCTTCTGGTAATCACCCTGAAATCGGCATATTTCACCTTGACGGTCACCGTCCGGCCGTAAAAGTTTTCTTTCCCGGTGCGTTCCATGACCTCTCTGGCAAGGTGGTACAGTTCAACCGTCAGTAACACCCTGTTATCCCTGTCTTTCAAAAAGGTCGTTTCGCTGCTGATGGACTTGACGGTTCGTTCCGCCTGTACCTCCCTGTTGTCAAGTCCTCTGGCGTTCAGATAAAAACCGCTTCCGGCACGGCCAAACAGACGCACCAGTTCCTGTTCGGAACGCTTCTTGAGTTCCAGGCCGGTATGTATACCCTGTTCGTGCATTTTTCGTGCGGTCACTTTGCCGACGCCGAAAAACCGCTCTATCTCCAAACTTTCCACAAACGCTTCCGCTTCCTGCGGTAGAATAACAAAAAGACCGTCGGGCTTCTTGTAATCCGAAGCTATTTTGGCCAGGAACTTGTTAAAGGAAACGCCTGCGGAAGCTCTCAGGCCTGTTGTCTCATATATCCGGCTTTTGATTTCACGGGCTATCAGCGTGGCCGACGGATTCTTTTTGCGGTTTTCCGTCACGTCCAGAAAAGCCTCATCCAGCGACAGGGGTTCCACCAGGTCCGTATATTCGTAAAAAATTTCCCTTATCCGGCGGGACACTTCGTGATAAACCTCAAAGCGGGGAGAAACGAAAATCAGCGAAGGACATTTGCTCTTAGCCGTCAACGAAGGCATGGCGGAACGGACACCGTATCTGCGGGCTTCGTAACTGGCCGCAGATACCACGCCACGCGCCTCCGAAGAACCGACCGCCACCGGTTTACCCCGCAGTTCCTCATGATCGCGCTGCTCTATCGACGCATAAAACGCATCCATGTCGATATGGATTATTTTTCGCATATGCAAAATTAGAAACTGTTTTGAATGAACAAAAACATTTGCCGGCAGAATGAATCAGGGTTGACGTTTGACCTGTTACTGTCGACCGTAAACGAATGATGGTCGACAATAAATGAGTTATGGTCAACAGTAAATGAATCAGGGTCGACGTTTACCGCGTTACCGTCGACCGTCAAAGTTTTTGTTCGTTCAAAACAGTTTCTTGATATTTAGTGGTTAGTGATCCGTGAACCGTGGCACGAAGCGCGGCAAACAGGCGCCGCTCCGCACCATTAACCGCTAACCGCTAACCACTAATCACCGTGCCCAATTCGGAGATATTATGTACATTTGCAACTCAAAATGCAAAAAATATGCAAACTCATCAGGTTACTTATCCGAAAGAACGTATCCGTTGGGGGGTACTGTCTTTTTTCCTTATGCAGGGACTGTGTTTTTCCACATGGGCCAGCCGTATCCCCGACATCAAAGCGGTGTTCGCGGCGGATGACATTTTATTTTGGAGCTGGATTCTGTTTCTGATTCCCGTGGGAAAGTTTGTCGCCATTCCGCTGGCCGGCTGGCTGGTTTCCCGTCTGGGGAGCCGCATCATGGTGCAGGTCAGCGTGCTGGGATATGCCGCTGCCCTGGCTGCGATCGGCATCGTTTCCAACGTATACGCCCTGGGCGGTTGCCTGTTCGGCTTTGGCGTATGCTGGAATTTATGCGACATTTCGCTAAATACCCAGGGCATAGGCGTTGAACGGCTGATGGGTCGTCCCGTGATGGCGACGTTTCATGGCGGCTGGAGTCTGGCGGCCTGTGCCGGAGCATTACTGGGCTTTCTGATGATTTTGTGGGGCGTTTCGCCGTGTGGACATTTTCTGCTCGTCGCGGCGGTGATTGTGCTGGGTACGCTTTTCGGACGGAACTGTTTGCAGGAAGACGCCGAAGCGGCTCCGGTCCGGAGGGAAGCCAAGGAGGGAAAAGAGCCTCCGGCCCTGTTGAGTTTTGTCCGCAAGCCGGAATTGCTGCTCCTGGAACTGGGACTCGTCAGTCTGTTCGCCCTGATTGTGGAAAGCGCCATGTTTGACTGGAGCGGCGTTTATTTCAAATCGGTCATTCTGGCGCCGGACTCGCTGCAAATCGGATTTTTGGCCTTTATGGTCATGATGACTGCCGGACGTTTTCTGACCAACTATGCCTGCGGCAAACTGGGCCGGCAGAAAGTATTGCAGCTGGCCGGCTTCCTTATCTTCTGCGGTTTCTTCCTCTCGGCCCTGCCGGGCGGAATGATGACTTCCATGACGGCAAAGGTCACGGTCATTTCTCTGGGATTCATGCTGGTTGGCCTGGGCATCTCCTGTATGGTGCCCACGGTATACAGTCTGGTAGGCGCCAAATCCGGGACGCCGGTCGGCATTGCGTTAACGATTTTGTCGAGCATCAGTTTCGTCGGCTCCCTGATTGCTCCGCCGCTGATAGGGCTGGTGTCCGAAACCTTCGGCCTGCAATCTGCCTATATGCTCGTTGGCCTGCTGGGGCTTTGCATACTGTTGATGACCACTTTTCGCAAGGCATTTCAAAACCGGACTTAATTACGTGAGAGCTATGGCGACGGAACAAACTATCTGGATTCCTTTTTTACTGAGTCTGTTTGCCGGACTGGCAACGGTGATCGGCAGTCTGATCGCTTTCCTGTCAAACCGTACCAACCGGCGACTGCTATCCTTTTCGCTGGGACTGTCTGCCGGAGTGATGATTTACGTATCATTTGTGGAATTACTGGCCGAGGCACAGAAGACGCTGATTGAGGTGGCCGGCCCAAAACCGGGTTTGTGGATAGCCATCGCCTGTTTTTTCGGCGGGATTCTGTTAATCGGTATCATTGACAAGCTGGTACCGTCGTTCGAGAATCCGCACGAAGCAAGGGCTTTGGAGGACATGCAGGCATCCCCCTCGAAAGAGGAAAAACTGATGCGGATGGGCGTGATGACCTCGCTGGCCATTGCCATTCACAACTTCCCGGAAGGGATTGCCACTTTTATGGCGGCGCTGGAGAATCCGGCGCTGGGGATTGCCATTGCAGCAGCCATTGCCATACACAATATTCCGGAAGGCATCGCCGTGTCCATACCGGTCTTTTATGCGACCGGCAACCGGCGAAAAGCATTCTGGTTTTCGTTCTTTTCAGGCATTGTAGAACCTGTTGGCGCGGTCATCGCTTACCTCTTTCTGATGCAGTTTACCTCGCCGGCGCTGATGGGCTGTGTCTTTGCAGCCGTGGCCGGCATCATGGTTTTTATCTCGCTGGACGAGTTGCTGCCCGCCGCTCATGAATATGGCGAACATCACATCGCCATTTACGGATTAGTCATAGGAATGGGGATTATGGCGGTCAGTCTGGGACTGCTTTAGCATCATGAACCTGCGCCGTTGCGGTCATTGACCCGGTCGGCAGGACCGACTTGACGCAATCCTGCCGCTTCAGCGCCGACAAATTCAACGGACAGCCATAATTTTCCGCAAGAAAAGAACGCCCTGCTAACTTTTTCACGTACATTTGCGGCGAAAAACGAAAAAACGAAATTTATGTCAGTTACAATTACATCCGACAGCACGTCGCGGAAAGTGACGACGCACCGGCTGATGGAAATGAAACGGCGCGGCGAGAAGATATCCATGCTCACGGCCTACGATTATTCAATGGCGAAAATCATTGACAGGGCAGGCATGGATGTGATTCTGGTCGGCGATTCGGCGTCGAACGTGATGGCCGGCAACGTGACCACGCTCCCCATTACGCTCGACCAGATGATTTACCACGGCAAATCGGTCGTGAAGGCCGTCAAGCGTGCGCTCGTGGTCGTGGACCTGCCGTTCGGCACCTATCAGGGCAATTCAAAGGAGGCGCTCAGCTCGGCCATCCGCGTGATGAAGGAGACGCACGCCGACTGCATCAAGATGGAGGGCGGCGCGGAAATACGCGAGTCCATCGAACGTGTCCTGTGCGCAGGCATCCCCATTATGGGACACTTGGGGCTTACGCCGCAATCCATCAATAAATTCGGCACCTACGCGGTGCGTGCCCGCGAAGAATCGGAAGCCGGAAAACTGGTTGAAGACGCGCATCTGCTCGAAGCGCTGGGCTGTTTCGGCATCGTGCTGGAAAAGATTCCCGCGCTGCTGACGAAGCAGGTTTCCGAAGAACTGGCCATCCCGACCATCAGCATCGGCGCAGGACAGTATGCAGACGGACAGGTGCTCGTGATGCACGACATGCTGGGCATCAACCGGGAATTTTCGCCCCGCTTCCTGCGACGCTATGCCGACCTGAGCGCGGTGATCACAAAAGCCGTACAGGCATACATCGAAGACGTAAAAAACCGGGACTTCCCCAACGAAAAAGAACAATACTGAAATCTTCACATTTTCGAATCTTTGAATGATTGAACCGAATATATGGCAAAAGAACTGAAAGAACTCACGCCGAGAGGCGAAAACTACTCGCAGTGGTATCAGGACCTGGTGATAAAGGCAGACCTGGCAGAAAATTCGGCCGTGCGCGGATGCATGGTCATCAAGCCCTACGGATATGCTATCTGGGAAAAGATGCAGCGTGTACTGGACGACATGTTTAAGGAAACCGGCCACCGGAATGCATACTTTCCGCTGCTGATACCCAAGTCGTTTCTAAGTCGCGAGGCCGACCACGTGGAAGGCTTTGCAAAGGAGTGTGCCGTGGTGACCCACTACCGGCTGAAAAACGCGGCGGACGGCAGCGGCGTGGTGGTCGACCCGACCGCCAGACTGGAGGAGGAACTCATCATCCGCCCGACCTCCGAAACCATCATCTGGAACACTTACCGCAACTGGATTCATTCCTACCGCGACCTGCCGATCCTGGTCAACCAGTGGGCCAACGTGATGCGCTGGGAGATGCGGACGCGGCTCTTCCTGCGAACGGCCGAATTTCTCTGGCAGGAAGGGCACACCGCCCACGCCACGCGCGCGGAAGCCGAGGAGGAAACGCGCCGTATGCTGGAGGTATATGCCGCATTTGCCGAGAAATACATGGCACTCCCCGTCGTAAGGGGCGTCAAGACGGCAAGCGAACGCTTCGCCGGAGCGCTGGAGACATACTGCATAGAGGCCATGATGCAGGACGGCAAAGCGTTGCAGGCCGGCACGTCGCATTTTCTCGGACAAAACTTCGGGAAAGCATTCGATGTGACGTTCATCGACCGGGAAGGTAAAACCGATTACGCATGGGCCACCTCGTGGGGCGTTTCCACCCGCCTGATCGGGGCGCTCATCATGGCACATTCCGACGACAACGGACTGGTTCTCCCGCCGCTGCTTGCACCGCTACAGGCGGTTATCATTCCGATATACCGCACCGGAGAACAGCTGACACAAATCAGCGAAAAGGTCGCCGTCATTGCCGGAAAACTGAAAGAACTGGGTATCACTGTAAAGTACGACGATGCCGACAACAGGAAACCGGGCTGGAAATTCGCCGAATACGAACTGAAAGGCGTCCCCGTCCGTCTGGCAATGGGGGCGCGCGACCTCGAGCACAACACAATTGAAGTGATGCGCCGCGATACGCTTGAAAAGGAAACGGTTGCGTGCGACGGCATTGAGACGTATGTCCGGAAACTGCTCGACGAAATACAGCAAAACATTTTCAAAAAGGCGTTCGACATGCGCAAAGCTCGCACGGTTACGGTAGACACATACGATGAATTTAAGGCCAAAATCGAAGAGGGCTATTTCATAATGGCTCACTGGGACGGCACGGCGGAAACGGAAGAACGCATCAAAAACGAAACGAAAGCAACCATCCGCTGTATTCCGCTGGAAAGCGACCGGACGGAGGAGGGTCCATGCATGGTGACCGGCAAACCGTCGCCACAGCGTGTCCTGTTTGCAAGAGCCTATTAAAAGAAAACAACCATGTTACGAATAGCAATACAATCCAAGGGCCGTCTGTATGACGAGACCCTGGCGTTGCTCGAAGAGTCGGGCATCCGGCTGAGCAAGGCCAAACGCACGCTGCTGTTGTCCGCCGTGAACTTTCCGGTCGAGGCGCTGTTTCTGCGCGACGACGATATCCCGCAGTCCGTCGCCCATGGCGTGGCGGATGCCGGCATCGTGGGCGAAAACGAATATGTAGAAAAAGGACAGGAAGCCGAAATGGTCAAGCGATTGGGATTCAGCAAATGCCGTCTCTCGCTTGCCGTGCCTAAAGAGGCTGCCTACGAAGGCTTGCAGTGGTTCGAAGGAAAAACCATAGCGACCTCCTATCCGGTCATTCTAAAGCGTTTTCTGAAGGAAAAAGGCATCCACGCCGCCATGCACGAAATTTCCGGATCGGTCGAGATTGCGCCGGGTATCGGACTGGCGGATGCGATTTTCGACATTGTCAGTTCGGGCAGTACGCTTGTCGGCAATCAGTTGAAAGAGGTGGAAGTGGTGATGCAAAGCGAGGCGCTGCTGATAGTCAACAAAGCGTTACCGGCCGCCAAGCGCGAAGTGCTGAACCGGATTCTGTTTCGATTTGCCGCCGTACAGGAAGCCGCGGACAAAAAATACGTACTGCTGAACGCACCCAAAGCACAGCTGGCTGAAATCACGAAACTGCTGCCCGGCATGAAAAGCCCGACCGTCACGCCGCTGGCCGAAGAAGGCTGGGTCTCGGTGCAGTCCGTGATTACGGAAAAACATTTCTGGGAAATCATCGACCGGCTGAAAAACCTCGGCGCCGAAGGAATTCTGGTGATTCCAATAGAGAAGATGATCCTTTAGGAATGCCGTTTTGACGTGCGCCGTCGTCAGGTCAACCCCAATGTCATCAAGTGAAAGTGTGTTTAGCGGGTTATTTTGTGGAATTTATTGATACCTTTGTGGCGTTTTTTTTAATCAAACATTAACAATTACAACTATGAGAAAAGCGATTTTTTTATTCATTCTCCTTGTGCATGTGGCCGGGCTGTATGCACAGATCAACGTCAAGTCGGGCCTGCTTGTGAGCGGCGGCGGCGTATCCTCCACGTATGATGCGGCCGTGAAATTCAGCGGAAACGACCGGGCCGAACTGAATCCCCTACTGGACGCGGGCATCGGATACCGTTTCAGACTGCAACCCGAACGGCAAAAATTCTTTGTAGATCTGGATTTGCAGGCGGGTCTGCGGAGGATTCAAACCACGTATTACCAGAACTGGTTCAACCCGGAGACGCCCGAAACAAGAGGCAGCTGGTCTTCGCAGATAACGCATTCCTACATCCGGTTTTCCATCAGTCCCACGTTCAATTACAGGTTTTATGACGGCTGGTATGCCGGTCTCGGCGTGGAGCCTGAGTTTTATACGGCTTCCGGCAGCCCCATAAAAGGCGGCCATACGCCGGAAGAGGGCATCGACCGGTACAGGAAATTTTCCGGTTTCGACGTGCCCCTGACGGCCCGGCTGGGTTACGACTTCAAGTATATGGATGTGGCCTTCGGCTATAAATACGGACTGCTGGACGTGCTGACGCCGGTCTATTTTTACGGCGGCAAGGTGAGAGCCTGGCAAGTGCAGGTCTTTATTCCGTTTTAACGCCCGACGCGCCGATCCGGCCGACATCAGCGCCCTGAGCCGCAGCGTCCTGGCTACCCGTACTCCACACATCTTCGAATTTACCGAAGAAGAACGCGGAAAAACGGTATACCTCGCTATCTGCTGGCAGAACGAAAAGGGACAGAAAGGCCCGTGGAGCGAAATCGAAAGCGCCGT
>JAISMO010000104.1 GCA_031276675.1 Tannerella sp. | reverse complement strand
TTTGTAAAAAAATGTGTTCTCTTTTATTTTCTTGATTAGACTAATTTTATGCGTATGAAAATTATCATTCAATATGTGAAAACGGCCCGGTACAATATCCTGCACGATAAGGGGTACGCCATCTTTAGCTTTGCGGGCACGGCATTAACGTTTATCTTTGTTGTGCTGGTATTGCAACTGGTATATATTTTTACCGCCAGTTACCCGCCCATGACGAATGCCGAGAGGATTATCAGGCTGGAGTCTTTTGAGGATACCGATGGAAAACAAATCGGAGGAGAAATACGATATACGGCAACAAACGCCTTTTTGGAAAATTTGAAGGGTTTCGATTACATTTCATTATACCACAATAACTACATTGGCGTGATGGTGAACGGACATTTACATGCTACGTGGACAGGGTTTGTAAATGCCGATTTCTGGAAGGTGTACGATTTTGAATTTCTTTACGGCAGGCCGTTTACCGAAGAGGAATGTAGCAACCGCAGACCGGTAGCCGTGATAACGGAAAAGATGTCGCAATCTTATTTTAACACAAAAAACGGCGTCGGTCAAAAAATCACGTTTCAGGGCAATGAATATGAAACCGTGGGTATCGTGAAGAATATTTCGTACTATTCCACGCCGACGGATGAATGTACCGTATGGGTTCCCTGCGTGTTTAACAAATTCATTCCCAACGGAACGTTCAGATACAGGATAGATGTGCTTGTCCCTCCTTCGATGTCCATGCATGATGCCAGGGAAAACATATCCAAAGCCGTGCTTTACTATTTTGAGAATAAAAACATCAGGGTGGATTTTCCTCCACAAAAAGTAAAGACGTTAAAAGAGAGCCTGACAACCGAAGAGAAAGACATGTTTCAATATGGCAGCATGGTAGCGCTGTGCCTGTTTCTGCTGATTCCCGCGCTCAATATTCTTTCGCTGGGCAATGCCCATACGAATAACCGGTCGGAAGAGATCGCCATACGGCGTGCGTTCGGCGCCGGCCGCCTGTCTTCCTTCCTGCAAATCATGACGGAAAATTTCCTGGTGGTTGCCGCCGGTTCGGTGGCAGGCCTGCTTCTGGCCATGCCCGCCATGAAGACGGTACAACGGATCATTATGGGTGATTCCGTAATGGAAAATCTTTCCCTGGTGGGGCATATCGACTACGCGGTCGTCATCGCCGGCGTATTGCCGGCGATGATTGTCTTTTCACTTTTGTCGGGCGGGCTGCCGGCCTATCTGATTTCAAAACGCAATATTGCACATGTGTTGAAGGGAGATTGAAGATGAAACATATACTGAAAATAATATGGAATCAAAAGCGTCACTATGCCTGGATTTTTACGGAACAGGTTTTGGTTACGGCCATTCTGATGCTGTCTGCCGTCTCACTACTGGAAGCGTACAAAAAATATAAAACGCCCGGAATGCTGGATGTAGAAAATGCGTTCTATGTAGGACAAATGTTCAATATCGACTCCAATGTTGACGCTCCAGGGGGAAAACTAAAAGAAGAAATAAGAGAAGAACTAATAAATGCGCAGCAAAGTATGAATATTATCATTGAAAATCTGAGAAAATTACCTTATGTAAAAGCCATCACAAGGGGTTTTATGATGGCGCCTTATGCGAGAGATGATGAACTCTATATGGAAATGAATTCGGATTCCATCTCAATTGATGACAAAAAAATTTTGGCGGTGATTAAGATTTCCGACGAGTTCGGCGCCTCGGTTTTGAACGTGGAGATGGAAGAGGGCACATGGTTTGAAAATCATCCGTTGCCGGACGGATCGACGCCTGTTGTTATTACCCGTCAATTTGCCGATAAGGCCGGCTGGTCAACAGCAACAGGAAAAAAGATACAGCGTCATAGAGTTTGGACGGTGACAGGCGTAGCTGCAGGATTGAAGCAGGAACCTTTTGCTCCCTCGCCGGTGGCCATAGTGCTACCGACATATGCGGTTTTAGGCCTGGAGTTTGAAAATCTGGTAAAAATAGAACGCGGAATGGAAAAAGAGTTTACCGAATTGTATTACAGGGAATTCAGACGCCTGATTCCTTCCAAATACACAGAGCCGCTGCTGAGCTATATGCCATCGGCGAAGAGATCACAGATATTACAATCCGTTTTGCCGGTTGTCCTGCAGGGTATTCCCACGCTGTTTCTTTTTGTCTTTGCCTTTATCGGCACGTTCGGACTGTACTGGATGATTTCCCAGAAACGCATGAAGGAATTTGCGCTGCGCAGAGCGCTGGGTTCTACGAAAAGCGGACTGATGCGTATTGTGGTGGGGGAAAGTTTGCTGATTACCTGTCTGGCCGTTCTTCCGGCTTTGGTGTTGTCGTTCCTCATTTATGACTACACGGCTGTTCATGTGATTGCCGTAAGCGCCACCATATTTATCATGCTGCTGTTTGCCGTTGTCAGCGCCTGGTATCCGGCCTGGAAAGTGTCGCGCGTCAATCCGGCGGAAGCATTGCAGTATGAATAAGTGATTGCGAATTACAAATTGGAAATTATGAATCTTCAATAGAATAAAAATGATTGCGGTAGAAAATCTCACAAAAATATTTCGAACGCGGGATGTGGAAACGGCTGCGCTGGATCAGGTCGGTTTGCAGGTTACGCAGGGTGAATTTGTATCCATCATGGGGCCTTCGGGTTGCGGCAAGTCCACGCTGCTGAACATGATGGGCCTGCTGGATCAGCCGACGGAGGGAAAGGTATGGATCAACGGCACGGATGTTTCGGGCATGAAGGACGGACAGCTGGCGCAGTTCCGGAACCGGACGCTGGGTTTTATTTTTCAGCGTTTTCACCTGATTCCGGCGCTGAACGTGCTGGACAATGTGGAATTGCCGATGCTGTACGGGAAAAATATTCCCGCAAAGGAGCAGCGCCGCCGTGCGTTGGAGGCGCTGGAAAAGGTGGAACTGTCGCACCGGTTAAAACATTTCCCGGCGCAGCTGTCGGGCGGTCAGTGTCA
Organism: Tannerella sp.; assembly: GCA_031276675.1. GTDB lineage: Bacteria > Bacteroidota > Bacteroidia > Bacteroidales > Tannerellaceae > Tannerella. The sequence continues at coordinate 6,961 of JAISMO010000104.1, read as the reverse complement.
GCGTGTGGCGATAGCTCGCGCGCTGGTGTGCAACCCGAAAATCATTCTGGCGGACGAACCTACGGGAAATCTGGACAGCAAAATGGGCGCTGAAATCCTGGAACTGCTGCTGACGCTGAACAGGGAAGGAAGCACGATCGTAATGGTTACGCATGACGAACGTATTGCCAAACGGACCAACCGGACTGTTCGCCTGCTGGACGGAAAAGTACAGGCATGACAGGGAAAATGACCGATTCGGATATCTCCCGCATCATCCTTCATCCGTTTGCCACATCGGACCGGTCGCAACAGTACATTGCCGAGTTTGAAGGACGTCGCTTTGAAGTCAGCGAATCGGTTGCGCGATTGATCACCGTGATGCAGGAAACGGAGACACTGGCAGATGCGGCACAGCAATATCGGGGAACCAACGGCCGACCATACAGCGAATCCGAGTTGGAAGCAATCGTGGAGCGCTGTATTGCGCCGATCCTCAATGCGCCGCAGACACCACAGGAACATCCGTTTCTGTTCAAAATGGAATTATTGTCCCAATCCGTCATTGAGCGATTTTCGAATGTGTTGAAAATCGTTTTTCAACCTTGTGTAATTGCCGTGTTGCTGCTGTGTATCATTGTGCTGGAAACCTGTTTTATCGTTCGTTCCACGATGCTGATTTCATTCAGCGAAGTGAATCTGTATGTCATACTGGGGGCGGTTGCGCTGTTATTGCTGTCGTCGTTTGTACACGAAATCGGTCATGCTTCCGCCTGTCGCCATTTCAAGGTAAAGCACGGAAGCGTAGGCTTCGGACTTTACCTGACCTTTCCGGTTTTTTATACCGATGTGTCCGAAACGTGGAAACTCAAACGGAAAGAACGGCTGGTGGTAAACATGGCAGGGGTCTATTTCCAATTGATTTTGCTGATACCGTTTTTTGTGATCTATTTTTTGACGGGCAATTCCATTCTTAAATGGTTTTTACTGTCCGTCCATATCGGATTACTGGTTACGCTCAATCCCTTTTTCAAATTCGACGGATACTGGATTGTTTCCGACTTGCTGGGCGTATCAAATTTAAGGCAAAAATCGAAGGAACTGGTCCGGTTTTTCCTGAAAAAACTGCTCAGGCAGCAAACGGGAGCCGCACCGTATTTGTCGCGGATAAAAAGCGCCGAGCGAACGGCTTTAATTGTTTATACGGTAATTGTGAACCTCTTTTTTGCGTTTTATTTTTTCTTTTTGATTCCGGTATTTGTTTATCGTTTTTATACTTCGTTCCCGCCATTGGTGGAGGAATTGATTTACCGGCTGTCGAGCGGACAGGCGATCGGTTTCGGTTTGATACAGTCCATTTTTGTACAGTTGCTTTTTATGGCGCTGATCGTCTATTTGCTGGTACGCATGTTCAAACCTGTTTTGAGTAAGTTTTTTAAAAGCCGAAAGGCCCTTGTCCGGGAAAAACATGCAGCACAGTGACACAAAAAAATTGCCGGCCGGCTGGTTTGACCCGGTGTTTTTAGGCGGGATTGCGTTTGTCGGATGGTGCCGGATCAACGATCCGCTGTATGTGTGCGGCATTTTATCGGCTTTGTTCCTGCTGTGGAAATGGCGAAAAGGTGCATTTCAATTTTCGGGAACAGACGGACTGATCCTTGTTTTATGGGTCTGTCAAATTGTAAATCTGTCCTTCTCAGTCGAACCGGTATCCGGATTTTTTGCCGTCAAAACACTTACATTCGGCCTTATTTTTTATTTCCTGCTTCGCATAAGCCTGAACCGTGTTTCGAAACTTGAAACGTTTTTGTTCGTTGCCTGTATCCTTATTTTCGTACTGTGCGCTGTGGCGTCGATTACTTTTCTACTGTTTCATTCGGCCTGCGCTTATGTGGGATTTACCGGTCTGTATGATTTCCGGCATTTATATAAACCGCTGGGGTATCTGACCAATGTATGGGGCAGTTTGCTTATCGGATTTGCCGGCATTGTTCTGCTTGCGTTGCATCTGGGCAAGCCGGGAAAAACCAAATTTGTTTTTTTGATTCTTTTGACGAGTTTGCTGTGGTGGAATCTCGCCGTTTCTTTTTCACGCGGGGTATATCTTGCTTCTCTCTTTTTATTGCTTTCGTATGGCATTTTACTTGTTTTTTCCGGTATCGACCGGAAACGGAAAGTTTGGATCATTATTGCGCTGGTTTTTCCGTTACTGATTGCCGGATTTGCATATCCACAGGACATTGTCGGAACCCTGCAATTCAACCGGTCGCTGTCGCAGCAGCGCAGCATTGCCGGACGCATGGACGCCATGTCGTCTTCGTATGAACTGTTTAAAAAATCGCCTTTGACAGGTACGGGCGCCGGTACTTATCAGCAGGTAATCAATACATACAGGTATGAAGACGATGACGCCGGTTTTACCAGTTTTGCGCCTAACGGATATACGCAACTGCTGGTAGAACAGGGGCTGGTCGGATTGATATTGTGGGGAAGCGTTTTTGCCCTGATTTTTATCAAACTGGTCAGGAAGCGAAAACAATCGTCGGCAGCGATTGTGGCAGGGATCGTTCTTGCTGCCGTTTTAATCAGAGAGGCCACTTTTCCCGTGCTCCTGGAAAGTGTCGGATTCCAAATGCTGATTTTTTCTTTTATGGCTGTTTTTCAACATGAACAGCCACAAAAAGGAGTGCGGAAAGAACTAAAACACAAACTGTATTTTCCCCTGATTATGCTAACCTCAAGCCTTTTTATTTTGGCTTATACTCTTTATTACATGCGGGAAGAGCAAAATAACAGTCAAGCGTTGCAGGCATTGAAAGCCGACCGGCCGGAAGAAGCGGAAACATACATTTTAAAAACGTCGGAACGAACGCCTTATCTGATTAATCGATACCTTATTTACCATGAGTTATATCGGAAAACAAACGATACGGCGTATCTGAATCGCGCAGCAAGTTATCTGCAAAAAGCAGCGTTGAAAAATCCGAACGATGCCATGCTCACCTATTATCAGGCATCCGTTTTACGTGCAAGCGGAAAGCATGAAACCGCACTGTCGGTTTTGACGGAATTGACACAAAAGTTCCCAAACAAAAGCCTTTACCGGTTAGGTGCGTTTGACTTGTTATATCAAAACGGACAGCGGGAAAACGCATTTCCCCGGTTATTGCAGGCGGTGAAATCAGCGCCCGGTATATTAGACAGTTCGTATCTGAAAGAACTCTTTGTAAAAGATTCCACCCTGAAACAAACATTCAACGGCATACTGCTACAGAATGTTTCAAAAGAAAAAAACTCCGGCGATCCGGTGCTTCTTGCCAAAACCGGGAAAATATTCCTGTGGCTGGGTTTTGAAAAAGAAGCCAAACCCTGTCTTGAAAAAGCTGTTCGACTGTTACCGAACCTGATTTATCCCCACTATCATTTGAGTCAAATCGAATCCATGCAAAATAATCCCGAACAAAGCATGATTTATCGGAAGCAGTTTGTGTTTTTATGCACCGGGACATTATCCAAAACGGTGATAGCTCAAACGGTTTCCGAAGACGGAACGGAAAAATTACTTGCCGGCAATAAAGGCATTACGGATCATTCATATACAGCTAAATTTCAAACATGGTATCACAGTTCAACAAATCCAAAACCATGTATCCCATGAAGTGCGGGATACGGTCAATCCTGTTATGCTTTTTGAACCTGTTGGGCGGTTGGGCGCAGGAACATTCATTGACGCTGGAAGAGGCCTTCATGCTGGCGGAGAACCGTTCGCTGGATGCTTCCATTGCGCGGAATGTCTTTCTGAATGCTTTCTGGCAATACCGGAATTACAGGGCTGAACTGCTGCCGAATGTCGTACTGGAAGGCACGCTGCCCAGCCTGAACCGCTCGTTGAGTACGTATCAGAAGGAAGACGGCTCGTATGGCTTCGTTGACAACAATACGCTGACGGAAAATCTTTCGCTGTCAATACAACAGAATATTCCGTTTACCGGAGGCGCTTTTACCGTCCAGTCGCAATTGCAGCGCATCAACCAGCTGGATAAAAAAACGACAGGCTATTTGAGCGTTCCCTTTTCGATTACGCTGCAACAGCCCCTGTTTCATGCCAAAACATTGAAATGGGCGATGCGCATTGAACCGGAACGGTACAAAGAGGCCTTGAAACAGTATCAGGTGGACATGGAAACCGTTTACCTGAATGTGATCAATTATTATTTCGATCTGCTGCTGGCCAGGGTAAATCTGGATATCGCTAACGTTAATTTCGACAATGCGGTGAAACTGTATGATATAGCCAAAGGAAAAAGAAGTCTCGGACTGATTTCGCAAAATGAAATATATCAACTGGAACTGAACCGCGTGAATGCCGAATCCGGCGTTATTTCCGCACAGCAGACGTATGAAAACAGGATGCTGACGCTTCGCAATTATTTACGCATGGAAAGCGACGACACGTTTCTTCCCGTTACGCCGGACGGTTTTCACCATTCGGACATTACGACGGCACAGGTCATGGAACTGGCCAACAAAAACAATCCGGTTACGCACCACCTCAACCGCCGAATCATGGAGGCGCAGATGCGGATAGATCAGGCCAAGGCCGATCGCGGATTCAAAGCCGACCTGTATGTCTCGCTGGGAAATACGGGCAGCGACTTGACCCTGCCGACCTCATACCGCAACCTGCAAAACCGTGAAATGGCCAGTCTGGGAATCAGGATACCGATTCTGGACTGGGGCAAAGGCAAAGGCGGCGTCAAACTGGCCGAGTCGGAAAAAGAAGTGGTGGCGCGGCAGGTTGAACAGATACAGTTGAATTTTGAACAGAACATTGTGCTTTCCGTTTCCCAGTTTCGCAATCAGGCCAGGCTGGTCAGTCTGGCACATCATGCGGATTCCATTGCCCGGCTGCGGTATGAAACCGCTTTCCAGACTTTTGTGATGGGAACCATCAATGTGCTGGACATCAACTCTGCACAGGTGGAACGGGACAATGCCCGGCGGAAATACATCAATGAACTGTATCTGTCGTGGCTGTGTTATTACAACCTCCGTCAAATCACCCTTTTCGACTTTATAAACCGGACGGATGTGATGCATCCGACCCAAAATCATAAATAAATCCGTATGGTCATGGACAGAAAAATAGACCCGAAAATCATCCGGCAACGCAGGATAAAATTCATAAGTACCCTGGCCGCAGTTGCAGTGACGGCCATAGCCGGCTTTGTGCTCCTTGCAGGCCTGCTGCGATCGGGCATCTCCAGAGACGATGTGTATACATCGACCGTTGACCGGGGAACGATCGAGGTATCTATTCCCGCCACGGGGAAAGTCATTCCACTGTCGGAAGAAGTCATGATCTCTCCGGTATCTACCAAAATCATGGAGGTGTATAAAAAAGCGGGAGATGAGGTAACGGAAGGCGATATTATCATGAAACTGGATTTGGCAACCATTCATGCGGAAATCGAAAAGCAGGATAACGAACTAAAAATGAAGTTGTACAAATTAGAACAGAATAAAATCACTTCCCAAAGTGAACTCTCCGATCTTGAAATGCAAATTGAAATAGATGAAATGCAGATCAAACGGATGGAAGTGTTGCTGAAGAATGAACGCTTCCTCGACAGTATCGGCGCAGGCACTTCGGATAAAATCCGGCAGGCGGAACTGGATTTTGCCGTGGAACAGTTGCGCTTGAAACAGTTAAGGCGCAAGTATGAAAATCAGAAACAGATTACCGAGTCCAACAATAAAGTCCTGGAACTGGACTATTCCATCGCCTTGAAAAACGCCATGCTGAAAAACAAAACGATGGCGGAAGCACAGGTTCGCTCCCCGCGCTCTGCAACGCTTACCTGGGTGAATGATCAGACGGGTGCAAAGGTGCTCGAAGGCAGTCAACTGGCGATTGTATCCGACCTGGCGCATTACAAAGTGGAAGCGGAAGTATCGGAAAGTTACGGTAACAGGGTGCTTTCCGGGAGCGATGTGATCGTCAAGGTATCGGGCAAAGAACTGCGCGGGAGCATCGGAAATGTGGTGCCGTCGGTTAAAAACGGTATCATCAATTTTACCGTCCTGCTTGACGACAATCAAAACGAAGCGTTGCGTTCGGGACTGAAAGTGGATGTATATGTCATCAATGCCATACAGGAAAACACGTTACGCATTGCCAACCGTTCTTATTACACCGGGGCAGGCGAATACGATCTTTGGGTGGTCGGTAACGGCGAGGCGGTAAAACGCAGGGTAACACTGGGGGAAAGCAGTTACAATTATGTGGAAGTGAAGGATGGATTGCACGAAGGCGAAACGGTGATCACCTCCGACATGAACCGGTATACAGATGAAAGAAAACTGAAATTCAGGCAGTAACAGAAGGGATTCCCGTTCATTGTCATCTGCTTTGGCTCAATGTCATCAAGAGCAGGATGATTCGTCCCGATAACAGACGTTTATCCATAGAGTGAATTTCAAAGGGTCACATGCTGTGCGCCGGAGGCGTACAGCATGTGACCGTTATATTTCGCGCGGCATGGTTTTGTGCATGGCGCAGTCCGATAAAAATACCTTCGGGGATGGTATATTGTCCTTCCGGAACCCGGCAAGTTAGAATCTGACCGGATTGCGACTTGCCGGAACCCGGCAAGTTAGAATCTGCCTGGATTGCGACTTGCCGGAACCCGGCAAGTTAGAATCCGTCCGGATTGCGACTTGCCGGGAGCCGGAAGGTTGGAATCCGCTCCGGGTTCCGTCCGGAGGACAGGAAAGTAAAGCCGGTTTCCCCCCGGGAACTTTTATCGAACTGCGCCATGCACAAAACCGTACCGCGCGAAGTATCATAAACCGTGAGGATGTTTCCCCCTACTTCGGCTGCGAAATCGGACTGCTTCAGTCCCGAAAGCGTAAGCGTTTCCTTCTCCCGGCCGCACGACAGGAAGAGAACTGTCGCCAGAGCGGCAATACATAGCTGTTT
>JAISMO010000088.1 GCA_031276675.1 Tannerella sp. | reverse complement strand
ACATCCGGGGCGCCGGGCGTTTTTTTTACCTGATTTCCCTTCCCCGCACCGCACTTCGCCTGTACGGAGCTATCGGAGCGGCTCACGCCTTCGGCCTCGGGATGCGACCGGCTGAAATGCACTCCGATTGCGGAATTTCCTTGTTTGTTTGAATCTTTTCAGTTTCCTTTGCAGGCAAAAACAGAAACATACGGTATGAAAAAAAAAATACGGTTCCTGTTCATTGTCCAGGGAGAGGGACGGGGACATCTCACGCAGGCGATTTCACTGGCCGACATCCTGCGCCGCCACGGACACGAGGTGGTTGAGGCGCTGGTAGGCAAAAGCCATTCCAGGGAACTGCCCGCCTTTTTTCACGAAAAGATGAACACCTCCGTCCGCATCTATGACGCGCCGTCCTTTATCTTCGGAAAGGACGGAAAGCACATCGACCTGATAAAGACGGTGCTGCACAATGCCGGTCCTCACAAGCTGAAAACCTATGCCGGAAGTATCGAACTGATCTGCCGCCGCATCCGGGAACTGGCGCCGGACATAGTCGTCAACTTTTACGAAATCCTGCCGGGTTTTACACAGCTGCGTTTCCGGATAGACGTGCCCTTTGTCCATATCGGCCATCAGTACATGCTGAGGCATCCCGACTACATGAGCGGGCGGGGCGACCATCTGATGCTGCTTCGCCTGCACGCCCTGCTGTGCAGTATCGGCGCCTCCAAAACCCTGGCCCTGTCCTTCTATCCGATGAAGTCCTGTCCGCGGGAACGTGTGTTCGTAGCGCCTCCCCTGTTGCGCAGGGAGGTACTGGAACTGAAACCCTTCAAGGGGGATTATATCCTCGGATACATGCTGAACCAGGGATACGAAAACGAGATACGCGCCTGGCATAAAAAGCATCCGGAGGTCAGACTCCATTTCTTCTGGGACAGGCGGGATGTGCCGGCCGTGTGGGAAGTGGACGAAACGCTGACGCTGCATACGATTGACGACGAGTCGTTTCTGAAATACATGGCCGGATGTCGCGGATACATTACCACAGCCGGATTTGAGTCGGTCTGCGAAGCGCTCTACCTCGACAAGCCGGTGATGATGATTCCGGCACACAGCGAACAGGAAGTCAATGCCGCCGACGCCGTTTCCATTCACGGGGGAATTGCGGGAAAGAAATTCGACCTGAGTGTCCTGCTGGACTGCATGGAAGAAAAACGCACCTTCCGGGCTGCCGCCTTTCAGGAATGGGTCCGTTCGGCCGAGCAGGTATTCATGGAGCAGCTGACCTCCGTGCTGACCGGCTCCTCCGGCGGCAGGGATTAGCGCAGCGTCATCAGGCATATGCCGATGGAAGAATGCTACGGCGCTGCCGCAGGGCACGGTTTATGAAAGCGGTAAAGGCACGGACAGATGATCGCTATTCCCGATGTTTTCGCCATTTTCTTACGTCGAACTCACGCTGATTAACGGTCGGAGGCGTGAAGCGGCGCCTGTCTGTCGCGTTTCGCATCACAAACCGCCGTACGGGAGATTTTATGTATATTTGTCGCCAAATTACCAACATACAAAATAGCAAGGATGAAACCCTTCAAACAATTACTGGAAAAACAGAAAATGTTTTTCGCAACAGGCCGGACCCGGGCGATAGAATTTCGTACCGCACAGCTGAAACGCCTGCGAGCGTCCATCCTCCTGAATTATCCCAAAGTAGAAGAAGCGCTCTATTCGGACATGCGAAAGCATGTGTTCGAAGCCTTCGGGACGGAAATCACCGGGGCGCTGGACGAGGTGAATGCCGCCATCGAGCATCTGGCGGCATGGACACAGCCTGTGGACGTGCCCACGCCGCCGGCTTTCGGTCAGGCGCAAAGCCGGATTTATTTCGAACCTTACGGGAATGTACTGCTGATCGGTACGTGGAACTATCCCTTTGTTCTGTGCCTCAAACCGCTGATCGGGGCGCTGGCGGCGGGGAACTGCTGTATCCTGAAGCCTTCCGAACTGGCGCCGGCGACCTCGCAGGTGATTGCCGGACTGATACGCGACTGTTTTGACGAGGCGTATTGCGCCGTTGTGGAATGCGGCGCCGACGAGATGCCGGACCTGCTGGCCGAACGGTTTGACATGATTCATTATACGGGCAGTACGCGTGTAGGGCGGATCGTGGCGCAGGCCGCCGCCGCTCACCTGACGCCCGTCGTGCTCGAGATGGGAGGCAAAAGCCCCTGCATTGTGGATCAGACGGCCGACCTGGCGCTGTCTGTACCTTCGATTTGCTGGGGGAAGTTCCTGAACGCGGGACAGACCTGCGTCGCGCCCGACTATCTGCTGGTGCACCGGAGCATCAGGGAGCCACTGCTGGAACTGCTCCGGAAACAAATCCGGCTGTTTTACGGCGATGATATCCAGTCCTGTGGCGACTTCGGACGGATTGTCAATGAGGCGCATTTCGACCGTCTGGAGGCCTTGCTGACGGAAGGAACGATCGTTTGCGGAGGGCATACGGACAAATCCGACCTGTATATTGAGCCTGTGATCCTGGATGACATCCGCTGGGAAAGCAAAATCATGCAGGAAGAGATTTTTGGGCCGATCCTGCCGGTGATCACGTATGACGACCTCTCCGAAGTCATTCGGAGGCTCGCCGGCCGGGAAAAACCGCTGGCGCTGTACCTGTATTCGACCGACGGGGCCGTGCAGCAGCGGATCATTCGCGACGTCCCCTTCGGCGGCGGATGTATCAATGCCACGATCCTTCACATGCTGAATGCCGCCATGCCCTTTGGCGGAGTAGGCAACAGCGGTCTGGGGCGCTATCATGGACGGTGGAGCATCGAAGCGTTTTCGCACCGGAAAAGCATCCTCAGCCAAACGCCGACTGCGACGCCCTCGCTCTTTCATCCGCCCTATGACGACCATGTGCAGATACTGAAACAAATGTATCTCGGCTGATCAAGGAGGAGGGGCTGGCTTTTGAGCCTGTCTCTCCTCTTTGATTTCAGGCAGGTCGGCGCCCTGTACACCTCCGGAAGCTCAAAAAAAGAAATTGCATAATCGGACGATATTCCTACACAAAAAGGGAGCGCCGTTGCTTTTTTTATTTCTATTCTTGTATCATTGTTAAACACTTCATGTATGAATAAATATTATTGTCAAAAGGAATTGTCGAGATACAGCGGTATGCGTATTTGGGCAAAATGGAGAACATTGTATTGTGTTTTATTATGGTGGGGGACGGCAACCGGTTATGCCGCAACGGACAGCGACCGGTTGCAGGAACCCGTAAGAGTTGCAGGAGTGGTTTCGGACAGCAGCGGAGAGCCTCTCCCGGGCGTAAGCGTTTGGCTCAGGGGGAGCAGCACAGGTGTGGTGACCGACAGCAACGGGGCTTACCTTATCATGGTTCCCGGCGAAAATGCCGTCCTGGAATATGCCTTTCTGGGCTATGCCACTCGGGAAGCGGTTGTCGGCAATCGAACGGTTGTGAATATTGTACTGACCGAAAGCGTGGAACAGATCGAAGAGGTGGTGGTAACGGCCCTGGGAATCAAACGGGCCGAAAAAGCGCTGGGCTATTCGGTCGCGCAACTGAACGAATCGGCGGTCACCAATGCCAAATCGGTAAACATGGTCAACAGTCTTTCCGGCAAGGTGGCAGGGGTAAACATCCGGGCCACCTCTCCCGATCCGGGTTCCACCGTGTTAATCAACATCCGCGGACAGCGCTCGCTGACAGGCGACAACCAACCGCTTATCGTAGTAGACGGCATCCCGGTAAACAACTCCATCAACAACATCGCCGGCCAGATTAATGGTAGTAACAGGCAGGTGGTGGACTACGGCAATCCCGTTGCCGACATCAATCCGGACGACATCGCGTCCATATCCGTCCTGAAAGGCGCGGCGGCGGCAGCCCTCTACGGCAGCAGGGCGGCCAACGGCGTGATCCTGATTACCTCCAAGTCCGGGACCGGCGCGAAAAAGGGACTTGGCATTTCACTCAACAGCAGTCTGGCATATGATCAGGCCTGGCAATTCCCCAAATTCCAGCATACGTTTGGTTCGGGTTCACGGGAAGGAACGACCGACGTCCTGAGCGGCGCCTCATGGGGACCACGTCTGGACAACGGAACAAAGTATGTACAGTGGGACAGCCCGCTCGATGCCCGGGGACAGCCAGTGCCTGTTGACTGGGTGTCCTATCCCAACCGTGTGAAGGACTTTTTCAATACGGGAGTGACGTTTATCAACAACGTTGCCGTTACCGGCGCCAACGACCAGGGGGATTTCCGGTTGTCCTATACGAATCTGGACAACCGGGGAATTGTGCCCAACACCGATCTGAAGCGCAACAACATCAATCTTGCAGCAGGCTACCGGCTGCATCACTCGCTCAGGGTTGGCGCCAATGTCGCCTATACCCGCAGCCACAGCGCCAACCGTCCCAGTTACAACCGGGAAAGCGTGGTGAATATCCTGTACACCACCCCGGCCAACATTGACATCCGGAAGCTGAAAGACTACTGGATGCCCGATCGCGAAAACATACAGCAGCGTTCACCCGTACCGGGAGGGAATGACAATCCGTATTTCGTGGCTTACGAAAACCTGAACGGATTTACCCGCGACCGCATTACGGGAAATATCCAGGCCACGTGGACGATCACGCCTGAATTTACCCTGATGGGACGAACGGGCACCGACTACTACACCGAAAGACGCGAAGGACGGCACGCGTTCAGTTCCATGCGTTTCCCCAAAGGTGCGTACAGCCTCTCCAGTTCGTTTTTCAGGGAACGTAACTCGGACGTCCTGCTGTCTTTTAAAAAGGACATCCATGCGGACTGGTTCGTCTCTCTGTCGGCAGGCGCCAACCGCATGAATCAGTCGGGAAATACCCTGTCGCTCGCCACAAACCAACTGGTAGACCCGGGTGTATACAACATCTCCAATGCGGCGGCAGGTACGGTACAGAATCTGTCGGGCAACAGCCGGTGGGAGAAACGAATCAACAGCATCTATGCCATGGGACAGGTGGCTTTCCGAAATTACCTTTTCCTGGACCTGACCGCCCGCAACGACTGGTCAAGTACGCTGCCGGAAAACAACAATTCCTATTTCTATCCCTCCGCATCGCTCAGCCTGCTGTTGAGCGACCTGCTGGGGATCAGTCCCGGCGGCGCCGTATCGTATGTGAAACTGCGGGGAAATGTTTCGCAGGCGGGTGCAGACGTCAGTCCCTATACGCTCTACAACACCGTGACGCTCTCTTCATGGGGCGACCGGAACATCGCCAACCAGGAGGCAAACTTGAAGAACAACTTCCTGAAACCCGAGATCAGCACTTCCACCGAAGCCGGCGCAGACCTGCGTTTCTTCGGCGGCCGGCTGGGACTGGATTTCACCTGGTACAAAACCAATATTATCAACCAGGTGATGAACATCTCCACAAGCGCGACCTCGGGATGGACAAGCAAAGCCATCAATGCCGGCGAAATACAGAACAGGGGGGTGGAAATCACCCTGCACGCCAAGCCGGTCGCACAGGAATTTACCTGGGATATCACGACCACCTTCACGCGCAACCGCAACAAAATCATGAAACTGATCGACGGTGTGGATGAAATAAACATAGGCGGCGGCGAGGGCGTGAATTATTATGCCCGGGAGGGATATGAACTTGGCGATATGTATGCCCGTACATGGCAGCGTGTCCCGTCAGGACCTCATGCCGGCGAACCGCTGGTTGGCCCGGACGGATATATCAGGGAAAATGAATATGTCAAAATCGGAAATTACAATCCCGACTTTATGGCTGGATTTGTCCATACGTTTTCCTTTAGGGGATTTACACTGAATGCGCTGCTGGACTGGCGACAGGGCGGCGATTTCTATTCGTATGCGGCAAAGAATCTGCTGTCTGACGGCAGAACGGAAACGACCGTTCCCGGACGGGATGCGGCAACCGGAGGGTTGCCCTGGACTGACGGCAACGGCAATGCACGCCACGATGGAATGATCCTCTACGGCTTCGTCGAAACGGCGCCCGGAGAATATGTACAGAACCGCTGGATCATGGACCCGGAGGCCTACTACGGCTGCGTCTACTGGGATTACAACGAACGTTCCACTTTCGACGCTTCCTATGTGAAACTGAGGGAAGTGTCGCTGGACTATACGTTCGGCAAGTCCCTGCTGAATAACATTCCGGTCACCGGCATTACCGTCGGACTCTGGGGACGAAACCTGTTCAGCTGGACGGCAGCCGACCAGGGATACGACCCGGAAACATCCATGGTCTTTTCCAGCGGACAGGTAACGCCCGGCATTGGCGGATGGACGTTGCCCAACACGCGCACGTTCGGATTCAAACTGGGTATCAATTTCTAACCCGTTAACAGATAAAACATATGAAAACAATCATTCATCAATGGAGTTGTACCGTCTGCATGGCCGGTATTTTAGGGATGGCTTCCTGCACGAACGGATTCGAGGAAATGAACAGAAATCCGAACGCGGGCGAAGAAACCAATGAGATTTACTATCTTACAAAAGTGATCATTCAAACGGCCTGTGATTACCAGCATGAAGCCTACATGGGCATACCGGGAGTCGCCGGTCGCTACATTACCGGGCTGAGAAATGCGGACGACGAACTGCTGAACTGGGGACCCGCAGGGTGGGACAGCCATTACCTCCGGCTCTCCGTCAATAAAACGCTCCATGACCTGGCCGAAAAAAACGGCAGAGAGCAGTACATGGCGCTTTCAAGCATTCTGGAGGTGTTCAATTTCGCGCTTGTCACCGAGCTATGGGGCGATATCCCCTATTCGGAAGCGTTGCGATCGAAATCGGACCGGATTATCTATCCGAAATACGACCGGCAGGAAGAGATTTATCCCGATTTGATCCGGAAACTGAAAGAGGCCAATGCCGTACTGCAAAACACCTCTTCGAGCATTGACGCCGCCGCGGACGTGCTGTACGGAGGGAACAGGGAACAGTGGCGGAAATTCGCCAATTCGCTACGCCTGCGCCTGCTGTTGCGCGCTTCCGAAAAATGGCCCGATGCATACAGCGAAATGCAGGAGATGGTAAACAGTCCGGTGCAGTACCCGCTGTTTTCCGGTAATGACGACGATGCGGAGATTCCCTACACGGTTACGCACAAGTTTCCGGGCGGGCCTACGGGAGGCGGAGGAATGCTGACCGATGAATATGCCGAATTTATCAAACGTCGACCGGGCAAGGAAATCATTGATTTCTTTGTTGAAAGACAGGATCCGCGCCTGCCGGTACTTTTCGATCCGGTAGCCCAACCGTCGGGATATACGGTAGACCCGAATGAATATGTCGGCGTGCCCATCTCCCTGCTGTCTCCCTACGACTACAACGGCGGCGGCGACCATATTTCCACGCTTCGCACAGCGTGGTTCTATCAGGATACGCATCCCCAAATAAGGGCCAGTCTGATTACCTATGCCGAGGTTTGTTTTATACTGGCGGAAGCTGTACAGAAGGATCGGGTGAGCGTAAACGGCGAAACGGCCGAGTCCCTGTACCGGAAGGGAATCACGGCCAGCCTGAATTACTGGGGTATTGACAGTCCGGAGGTCATCAGCGCCTATCTTTCGCAGGCCGGTGTAGCGTATGACGGTACATTGAAACAGCTGCTCCGGCAGAAGTGGGCAGCCCTCTTCCTCAAAGGATGCGAAGGATGGTTCGACAGCCGGCGTACCGGCGATGCAACGGGACTCCACGACGACCTGCGCAGTACGGAAAACGGCGGTAATGCGGCGCAGGCCTTCCTGCCGTCCCGCTACATTTATCCGGACGGCGAACGCGCGCAAAACCGGGAGCAGTATGAAAAAGCCATCGCCCTGTTCGGCGACGACCATATCAACACCAAAATGTGGCTGGTCAAATAAGCCCTGAAACAGACCGGGCCGTTTGCCGGTCGAACATCTCCGGTAAACGGCCTTTTCTTTTGAATCACTCCTGTGACGCATCATCCCTCGGGCAGCCTCAATGCAGGCAGTCAGGCCGTCCCGGGCCTTCCCCCTCCAATGCCGGGCAGCATCTCATCGCAATGCAGGGCAGCATCTCATCATGATGCAGGGCAGCATCTCATCGTGATGCAGGGCAGCATCTCATCGCGATGCAGGGCGGCATCTCATGCCAATGCATAGGGGCCGTCGCATTCAAATACATTCATCCGGCTGTTGAAGTCGCGATCCTCCATTCGTTCCGTCCTGCAGGGTTGTCAGGGCCTTGTCGACCACGGCAACCGTTTTTGCGAAACCGGTATCAAGGACTTGCCGGGGCGTTCCTCCGTTCCAGTAGGAGGCATTGAAAAGCTCCAGCGAGAGGGCGCCCCTGAAACCGGCCCGGTAGAGCATCGGGATGACCTGGTCGAACGGACATATCCCGTCGCCCGGATAGACGCGATCCGAATCCCGGAGGGTTTCCGCCGGAATGTCGCCCGGATAGTCGTTGATATGAAACACCGGCAGAGCGGCGCCGCTGATCAGCGACAGGGCGCTGAACGGATTGCCGCCCGCGTGCAGATGATAGAAATCAAGCAGCAGTTGCGCATCGGGACAGTGGCTGCCGGAGGCGATGGCCAGCACTTTCCACAGTTTGTTCAGTGTGCCGTGTCCCCAGAGTTCCAGCAGGGGAGTCACTCCGAAGGACTGTCCCAGGCGCACGATTTCAGCATACTGACGGCAATAAAGTTCCAGACGGTCGGGAAGGAACACGTCCAGCCCGCCTCCGGTAGCCGCCACGTGATGTCCTCCGAGTTGCGCCGCGAGCGCCATATCCTTCTTCATCTGTTCCATTCCCTGCGCGCTTGTCCGGGCGTCATTGCTCAGCCAGTCCGAAAAGGCGATGAGGTTCTCCAGCATCAGACCGCTGTCATCCAGCAGCGCTTTCAACTCTCCGGCGTCGCCTCCGTCCTGTACATACCGGTATACATCGCTCGTCCACAACTCGATTCCTTCAAAGCCGGCCGCAGCCGACAGCCTGATCTGTTCCTTCACCGGCAGTTTGAAGCCGGACAGGGTGGATACATTGATACTTATCCGGAAAGGACGTTTCTTTTCCGGTTGCGCGCTCCGGTTCCTGTCCGCGGCAACCGTGCAGGAGACAGGAGACAGCATCATTCCCAGCGCCGTCAGGTCTTGCAGGAACGTGCGCCGGGATGAGGGTTGAAAATTCGGCAGATGATTCATAATACATCATTTACGTGTTGATTAGCGGGGCCAAAGATATGAATTTTACGGGAACTTCGGTGCGATGTGTTCGCGCCCTTCGGTGCGATGCATCAGCGCGGGAGGGAAGAGGGCAAAAAAAAGTAGAGACGCATGGTTGTGCGTCTCTACTTTGTTGGTCGAAAGCCTTGAAAAAACAGGTTTAGCGAATCAGTACCTTATATGTTTTTCCCTCCGCCACGACGAGATAGAATCCCTGCGGCAATACCGTCTCAACGGTTTCGCCGGCCGCGTGCGGAATCGCTTTCACGAACTGACCGGCCGTGCCGAAGACACGCGCTTCGCCGGCGGTTGCCGCTGCGATATACAGTGTGCTGCCGGCTGTCCAGACCTGTCGACCGGATACGGCTTCGCTGCCGGTTGACCATACGTGATATACAATCTCCAGCGATACCGGCGTCACGCCTTCGCCGCCGACCGTCACCGTCACCGTATAGGCGCCCGGAGCAAGATCCTGGCGCGGAACGAGCGCCAGGTCCGCTTCGCCGCCGACCGACAGACTGCCGGAGGTAGCGGAAGGAAGCGTAAACACATCCACATGCGCACCGGAGATGCCCACCGTCAGATTTCCTGTTTCGCTGTTTCCCGTATTGATGATGCGTACCCGCGTCTCGCCCAGCGACAGCAGCTCGATGCGCTTCACCGGATCGGCGGCATGGGGTGTTGCCACAATCACGCCGTTTACCTCCAGTGTCTCCACATGAATATCGCCTTTGGTGAGCAGGACCGTGAAGCGGAAGGAGCCGTCCGTGCCCGCCGGATGGGTCGCCGTGCCGACGACGGCCGGCGTAAACGAGTACAGCTTCGCATCGGCTGCCAGCACATCGGCCTCGCCCGAGCGGAAGGTGATGACCGCGTTGCGGCCTGACAGCAGCAGGTTCAGCACGCCGGACAGCCACGACTCTACCGAGGCTTCCGTATTGCCCGTGGCCTGGGCGATGTGGTACGTGCCGCCTTCGATCGAGATTTTGGCCGTCTCGACGGTCTCTATGTTGATCTGATGCGGCGTCTTTTTGAACCGGATCGTGACGGTGACGCCACTGGCCGGCATGACGAACGTGCGCGTGCTGCCCGAACCCGACAGCGTGACCGGTACGGAGGCGCCGCCGGCATGGTATGCACGGATGCTGTCCAGTTCATAGCCCGTATTCGGCGTAATGGTCAGCGTGACCGTGGCGCCGGCCGGAGCCGAGGCTGCGTTTGCCGTCACGCGGCCGTTGATCGACGTCCCGAGGGTGATCGCATACTGTACCGGCGTATAGGCTATGGCTATGATCCGGCCGGCCTTGGCCGAGGTTACGGCCAGGGCGCCGCCTTTTTCAAGCGATACGGTGAACGTATAACCGCCGTCCGCGCCGGAGGGCAAGGCCGCCGTACCGCCCGTGGCCGCCGTAAAGCCGGAGATGGTGATGTCCGACGCCGACACCGTGACGCCCGTCAGGGCAATCAGGCTGTTGATCTGCCCCACCAGCCAGGTACGCAGTGCGGAGGTCGTGTTGGCCGTGGCCTGCGACACGTTGAACGTGGCGTTCTCGATCCGCAGCCGTGCATTGTTCACATCCTGCTGTGCCGAGAGCTGCACGACCGGCAGGAAGGTGACCTCGACCGTGACGTTGCCTGCCGGCATGGTGAAGGTGCGCGTATTGCCCGAACCGCTGAGCGAAACGGTTGCCGACGGCGTACCGGTACGGTAGACCCGGACGGTACCCACGCCGTAACCGGTCGAGGGCGCAAGGGTCAGGGTGACGGCTGTGCCTGCATAGACCGGTCCGGAGGGACTGGCCGTGACGGAGCCGTTGGTCGTCGAGGCGACGGCCACCGTATAGGGCGTGGCCCCGAAAGCTGTCGCCGTAATCACGCCCGACCGGGCCGGCGTGGTCAGGGTGGAGCCGCCTTTGGTCAGTGTGACGGTAAAGGTGAAGCTGCCGTTCGCGCCGGAAGGCGATGAGGCCGTGCCCGCCGTGGCCGCCGTAAAGCCGGTGACCGTGATGTTCGAGGCCGTGACCGTGACGCCTGTCGAA
>JAISMO010000082.1 GCA_031276675.1 Tannerella sp. | reverse complement strand
TTTTCGCAACATTGCGATTCCTCGTTTTATACCTGAACAGTCACCTTTTGTTGTGTGAAAGATTGGATTTAACCGACTGACAGAGGTAAACTGATTGAAATGCTAAGATATTGAATCTTATCGGGTGTATTTCGGCAGGTGTGGCGGACATACCATTGCCGGACGGCATACGGGGAGAGGAAGGCATAAAAAAATATAACTCCGCGCGCGGTTGATGAAAAAGCCCCTATATTTAAGGCGTTCAAAAGTAATTTTTATATTGAGACGGGAACAGCATGATGAAAAAAATTCTTCTTTTAACGGACTTGTCGAGCGGCTACAGTCGCAAGATGATTAAAGGTGTGGTTCGCTATTCCAGGGAGTGCGGGCCGTGGATTTTCTACCGCATGCCTATTCATTACAGGGAACTGTACGGAGATGAAGGGGTGGTGAAATGGGCCGGGCAGTGGAAAGCCGATGCCATCATCGCCCAGCTGTCGGATATCGACGTGGAGGTCATCAGGCGGCTGAAGATACCGGTGGTCATTCAAAACTACAGAGACCGTTACGAAGGGGTATACAACCTGACGGGCGACTATTACGGCACGGGAACGATGGCAGCCGAGTTTTTTCTGCGACGGGGATTTCGTCATTTTGCCTATTACGGATTCTCCGAGACGGTCTGGATGCGCGAACGGGGAGACGGTTTCAAGCATACCGTCCGCAAGGAAGGCTGCGAGGTGCATTTTTTTAGCGAACCGCAGGAACGCGACAAGGACTGGACGTTTGACATTGACCGCGTGAGCCGCTGGCTGCGTTCCCTGCCCAAGCCCGTGGCGCTGTTTGCCTGCGACGACTCCTACGCCCTGCAGATCACGGAAGTCTGCAAGATATTCAACCTGCGGGTTCCGAACGAGATTTCCGTGCTGGGCGTTGATAATGACGAACTGCTGTGCAGCATCTCCGACCCGCCGCTTTCGTCCATCGAACTGGACATACTGAACGGAGGATATGAACTGGGAAAACTGCTGCACAACCTGTTCGAACAAAAGGAACAGACCGTCTCCAACGTTGTTATCAGGCCGTTGCGGATTGTAGCCCGCGAATCGACCGAGCGCTTTGCCGTCTCCGACCCGGGCATTGAAAACGTCCTGAAGTACATTGATCAGAACTATATGCTGCCTTTGCCGGTTGACCGGATAGTGGCCGCCAGTCCGTTTTCGCGCAGGGTGCTGGAAAAGAAATTCCGCAAGGAAACGGGGATATCCGTTTATCAGTATGTTCAGCAGTTGCGGGTCGATCGCTTTGCCGAACTGCTGGCCACGCCCCTCCCCCTGGTCGAGGCCGCTTTTCAGGCCGGGTTCGATGACTATAAAAATGTCTCGCGCATCTTTTCCCGGATCAAAGGCTTCGCCCCCATACAGTATCGCAAAAGACTCCGGACGGAGAATGACGACTGTTTGGACTGATACCCGTTCCTGCGGCGGTGGAACGGCTGCCGCAGGCTGTGGCATAATATTTGCACGGAGAAACGGCAGTAGAAACGGAATGACAGACAGATAATTTTATGATGCAGACACTTACTCTTGTTTTGGCGGCAATAGGGTTTATTACGGCAGCGGCCGCTGTTTGGCTGTCGGCAAGGAAAAAAGCAGACGGTAACGATGCCGTCAGGTCATTGTCGGCCGGCCTGGAAGGAACTTTATCCAGAATGGATTCGCTCATCCGCGAAGAATTTGGACGAAACCGGGAAGAAAATCAGAAAGCATTCAAAGACAATCGGGAAGAACTCAGCAACTCATTCAAACGATTGAGCGACAACCTGACAAAAACCGTTACCGACCTTGCCGGCGCCCAGAAAAATCAGTTTGATACTTTCTCGCAGCAGCTAAGCAGGCTGGTCAGGACGTTTGATGAAAAAATCGAAAACCTGATCGCACAGTCGGAACAGGCAGCCAAAGAAAACAGAAGCGAATTGAATACCTCGTTCAAACTCTTGGGAGAGACGTTGACAAGAACCGTTACCGACCTTGCCGGCGTCCAGAGAAATCAGTTTGAATCCTACTCAAACAGACTTGCGGAATTGACGAAATCCTTTGACGAAAAGACAAAAAACCTGCAGGAACACCTCGAAACGTCGGCCAAAGAAAACCGTGCCGAACAAAGCCGTTCGCTCAAGTCGTTTGAAGAAAAATTCACGCTGAACGTCAAAGATTTCAACGAACTGCAAAAACAAAAGTTTGATGGCCTGATGCATCAACAGGACCGCATCAGAACGGAAACGGAAACCAAACTGAAGGAAATCAGAGAAACCGTGGAAGGAAAACTGACAAATCTGCAGGAAGACAACAACCGGAAACTGGAAGAAATGCGCAAAACTGTGGATGAAAAATTGCAGGAAAGCGTGGAAAAACGCTTCAACGAATCATTCAAGCTCATCAACGAACGCCTCGAAGCCGTGCACAAGGGACTGGGAGAAATGCAGACGCTGGCTGCCGGCGTAGGCGACCTCAAAAAGGTGCTGAGCAACGTGAAAACGCGCGGAACATTCGGAGAAGTGCAGCTGGGCGCTATTTTGGAGCAGGTACTGTCGCCCGAACAGTACGTCAAAAACGATCATCCCGACGGCGACCGCAAAGTGGTGGAATATGCCGTCAAACTGCCGGGCCAAAACCGGGACGGCGATCCGGTGCTGCTGCCGATTGACGCCAAGTTTCCCCTGGAAGACTACCGGCGACTGGTCGATGCGTATGAAAACAAAACGGAAACGGTTGACGCCGCGGGAAAACAGTTTGAAAATTCGGTGAGAATCTGCGCCAAAGACATCTGCACCAAATACATCAAACCGCCGAAAACCACTGATTTTGCCATCCTGTTCGTGCCCATAGAAGGCCTGTATGCCGAAATCCTGCGCCGGCCCGGATTCCTGGAAACACTGCAACAGAACTACCGCGTAACGGTAGTCGGCCCAACCAATTTAGTCGCCTTTCTGAGCAGTCTCCAAATGGGTTTCCGGACCCTGGCCATCGAAAAGCGTTCCAGCGAAGTGTGGGAAATCCTGGGCGCCGTAAAAACCGAATTTGGCAACTTCGGCGCAATCCTGGGAAAAACACAGAAAAAATTGCAGGAAGCCGCCCATGTGATCGAAAAAGCCGGTATCCGTTCAAGAGCCATCGAACGCAAACTGAGAACGGTACAGGAACTTCCGCAGGAACAGACCGTAGCCCTGCTCGGCGAAGCCATCGAAACAGAACAGGAATACGGCGGCGACCCTTCGGACGACAACCGTCCGGCGACCCCGTCGCAAAGCTTGTAAACCGCCTCGCCACACCCCGGCCCGAAAACAGCATCCTCATCACCGCAGTTCTTCGACCCGATGCACCGGCGGCAGCGCCCCAATGTCATCAAATGAAGGATCGGAAGGGGGACCGCCGCCATGAAGCGGCAACCCGGGCTTTCGGACAAAAGAAATTTGGCGGTTTAAATGGCATTGATTTACTTTGCACACATTAAATTAAAACAGAAAACAGTATGAAAAACAGGTTTTTTTATCTCGGATGCTTGTTGTTTGCGATGATGACGGCAAGCGCCCGGCAGACGCTTCGCATCACCGATTTCGGAGCCGTGCCGGACAGTTGGACGGATGCTTTACCGGCAGTCCGGCAGGCCATACGGACTTGCAGTGCAGCCGACGGGGTGGTGATTGAGTTTCCGAAGGGAAGGTATGATTTCTGGCCGTCTCGCTGCGACGGCGACCCTGCGGCGACGGTCGGATTCGACCTGAAACGCCTGAAAAACGTTACCGTCGAAGGAAACGGTTCCGAATTTATTTTCCATGGAAACATGCAGATTGCGCTGATCGACTCGTGTGAAAACACGGTATTCCGGAATTTCTCGGTCGACTGGGACAGGCCCTACATCTCTCAGGCCGAGATTGTGCAGGCTACGGACGAATACCTGGATGTGATCATCGACCGGCGGCAGTATCCGTATCAGATAGAGAACGGGCGAATCTTCTTTACCGGCGAGGGCTGGAAGTTGCCGGTCGTGCCGGCATACAACAACCTGTATGACGGGGAGCGGAAGGAAATTGTTCCGCAGACGTGGGACAATCCGCTGGGGAATATCTTTGACCAAAAGGCCGAAGAACGCGGCGAAAACAGGGTGCGCTTCTGGGGACCGCCGAAGATGAAGCCTGACAAAGGTGCGTATGTGACGCTTTTCCATGCGCGCTATTTAACCAACGGCATCCAAATACGGCACAGCAAAAATACACTGCTGAAAGACCTGACCCTCTATCATGCCCTGAGCCACGGCGTACTGGGTGAAATGAGCGAAAACATCACGCTGGACAACACCTCCATGACGGTCAATGAAGCCAAAGGACGTGTGTTCAGCATTGTTGCCGACGCATCGCATTTCGTCAACTGCAAAGGCGTCATCAGGATCGAGCATTGCGCTCATACCGGTCAGGGCGATGATTTCATCAATGTGCACGGGCGCAACGTGATGATTCGGGAAATTGTCGATGCCCGAACGGTTGAGGTAAAAATCGACGGACGCTACAACCTGCCCGGCGACGAGGTCTGGTTCCTCAATCGCGAAACGGCGCAGCGCGGTGAAATCCGAACCGTCGCATCCGTCACTCCCGTATCCGGAGACCATCAACCGGCCGGCTTCCGGATCGCTTTTACGGACGCTTTGCCCCGGGGCACCAAAGTTGGCGATCTGCTGGAAAGTAAAACCTGGACGGCCTCGCTCGAACTGCGCAACTGCAGGATACTGAAGAAACACCGGGCACGCGGAATTTTGGTGACGACGCCCGGAGACGTCCTCATCGAAGACAATTATTTCCGGACGGCGGGCACGGCCATCCTGATCGAAGGCGACATGGACTACTGGTTTGAATCCGGAGCAAACACAAACGTCCGCATCCGGAACAACGTGTTCGAAGATTGCCTGACATCGGGCAACCGGAACGGAAATCGCTGGGAATGGGGCGATGCGGTGATTACGATTACGCCGTCGCACCGGCCGGCAGACGAAAAGACGGAACCGTATCACAAAAACATTGTGATTTGCAACAATGTCTTCAAGGTTTTTGATGCGCCGCTGCTCCGCGCACGTTCGGTCAGGGGATTGCAGTTTATCGAAAACGAAGTGATAAAAACAGACACCTACGCGCCTTATACCTGGCAGAAATCCGCTTTTCTGCTGGACGGTTGCCGGGAGACGCTGATTCGCGACAACCGAATGGACGATCGCTATACCACACGCGACATCCTGATTGAACACATGCGGAAATCCGACGTGAAAGCGGACAGGACATTCAAGGTGGACCGGGTCAAGGGACTGAACACATATTTAAACTGAAAGATGAAACATGAGAACATCACTACAAAAAAAAGATGCGGTTTACGGTAACGGGGCTGAATGTCTGGTTACACCTTATCACTTGTTCATGTATTACAATTATGCTGCCTGCGGCGACAGTCCGTTGCGGGACGCCTGCGCAGCGAACGGAATCATTGCCCGCAACACCGACGCGGGACGCTTCGTCGCGGCGAATGGGGATGGTCCCTATTCTATACGCGGGAGTGGCGGCGGTCGTAGTCGAACATCGTGGAAACGGATTATTTGATATGTAAAAACATAAGTATAGCATGAACGATTTAAAAAAGATGCAGGCAGATTTTATTGCCGAAGTAAAACAGAAAATCCTTCAGGCGCAATACGCAGCGATGAAGGCGGTGAATGTGGAGTTGATCAACCTCTATTGGGAACTCGGAAAATCTATCGCCGGAAAACAAAACGAAAGCTGGGGCAAAGCCATTGTGCCGACTTTGGCGAAAGAATTGCAGGCGGAGTTTCCCGGCGTTGGCGGTTTTTCGGA
>JAISMO010000057.1 GCA_031276675.1 Tannerella sp. | reverse complement strand
CCCGGCGCAAAGGAGGTTTACAGCGACCTGAAAACCCGTTTCCCGAGAATGAGGCATAAAAACGAAGCGTAGCCGGCACAGGAAGCCGCAAGGACGGCTTGAAGCGACAATGTTCCCGCTCCGAACATCCGTATGGATGCCGCGAACGGGGATTTTTAGGATCCGGGCGACCGGTTGTCTGTTCCGAACAGGGTCGCCCCTGCTCCGAACTCCGATTTCCTTGCTTTTACTGACGTCGTTCCTGTTCGAAATTCAAAATTCCTTGCTCAGAGCATGAATTTTCTTACTCAGAACTCAAATTTCCTTGCTCATAACTTAAAGTTTCTTGCTCAGAACTCAAATTTTCTTGCTCCGAGCATGAATTTTCTTGCTCATAACTTAAAGTTTCTTGCTCAGAACTCAAAATTCCTTGCTCTGAGCATGAATTTCCTTGCTCTGAACTCAAAACTTCTTGCTCCGGGCATGAATTTTCCTGTTTTTACTGACAACGACTGTGCTTTTTGTGACAAAACAGCAGTCGGAAGCATAAACGGGCGGGTAATTAAATTCTTTCTCCGACAGCGGGCCGATTCTGTTTTCATCGGGAGCGTGACGGACTTTGAATTTGAGTGGAACGATGCAGTCATACGCAAGCCTTTTATTGATCGACCCGTCATGCACGGAATACTGTTTCGCGATTATCAGACTGTCGCTGTAGCCTGCTGCAAATACAGCTGGAGGTACCACTCCCATAGAGTCGCCGCTTTCGAGTTTGCAGGATAAACTCATGTCTTCGTCTCCGTCAACGGCGACAAGGTAACAGTTGCCGACCGGCCGTTCCCCGTGTGCCGGACAGACGGTCAACAGAGTGAGCAAACGCCATCGGTTCGGGTTTCGATAATTATCCCTACTTTTGCGGCGTTGAAAAAAAAAACAGGCATGTATTATAACAGGGAAGAGATAGTTGGTTATCTGTCGGCTCCGATATTCCAGACGGTTGCGGATGTGGTTGCGGCGCTGGGAGGACAGGAAACGTATCTGATCGGCGGATTTGTGCGGGATATGTTTTTGCGCCGGCCGTCGAAAGATATCGATATCGTGACGGTGGGCAGCGGGATCGAACTGGCCAGGGCCGTTGCACGGCAACTGGGCCGGGAGGCCGGACTGACGGTTTTCAGGAATTTCGGTACGGCGCAGGTAAAAGCCGGCCATCTGGAACTGGAGTTTGTGGGGGCACGGAAAGAATCCTATGCCCGGGACAGCCGGAAGCCCGTTGTGGAAAACGGTACGCTGGAGGATGATCAGAAGCGCCGCGACTTTACCGTCAATGCGCTGGCGCTGTGCCTGAACAGGGAACGTTTCGGCGAACTGGTCGACCCTTTCGGCGGACTGGACGACCTGGAGGCTTTGCGCATCGTCACCCCGATGGACCCGGATGTGACCTTCAGCGACGATCCGCTGCGGATGATGCGTGC
Organism: Tannerella sp.; assembly: GCA_031276675.1. Lineage (GTDB taxonomy): Bacteria > Bacteroidota > Bacteroidia > Bacteroidales > Tannerellaceae > Tannerella. The sequence continues at coordinate 6,538 of JAISMO010000057.1, read as the reverse complement.
CGTGCGGTTTGCCTCGCAACTGGGTTTCTTTATCGACCCCGACACGTTCGACGCCATCATACGCAACCGGCAGCGCATCGAGATCATCTCCGGCGAACGCATTGCGGACGAATTGAACAAAATCATCCTTTCGCCCAAACCCTCCGTCGGTTTCGAACTGCTGGACGCCTGCGGACTGCTGGAACTTATTTTTCCGGAACTCTGTGCCCTCAAGGGTGCGGAGACCATGGAAGGCGTCGGGCACAAGGACAATTTTGCGCATACGCTGACGGTGCTCGACCGGCTGAGCAAAATGTCCGACAACGTGTGGCTGCGCTGGAGCGCACTCCTCCACGACATTGCCAAACCCGCCACCAAGCGCTTCGACAGACGGCAAGGCTGGACGTTTTACAATCACAATTTTGTCGGCGGGAAAATGATACCGGGAATTTTCCGGAGAATGAAGCTGCCGGTGAATGAAAAAATGCGTTACGTGCAAAAGATGGTGATCCTCCACATGCGCCCGATCGCGCTGGTCGATGAAGAGGTCACCGACTCGGCAGTCCGCCGGTTGCTCTTTGATGCCGGCAACGACATCGACGACCTGATGAAGCTTTGCGAAGCCGATATCACAAGCAAAAATCCCGAAAAGGTACGCCGCTACCTGAACAATTTTCAGCTGGTACGCGAAAAGCTGATACAGATCGAGGAGAAAGACCGCATACGCAATTTCCAGCCGCCGGTATCGGGCGAGGAAATCATGGCCACCTTCGGTTTGACGCCCTCGCGACCGGTCGGCCTCATCAAGGAAGCCATCAAGGATGCCATTCTCGACGGCGTGATACCGAACGACTATGCCGCAGCGGTGGAGTTCATGCATGAAAAGGCTGCGCAAATGGGACTGGAACGGAAAAAATAACCGGCTGCTCCATATGCCATACGCCATACGCTCACAGGAACGATTGACACGTATGTACTTTTCCTCCCCCGCAAAAACCCGGGTCACGCGGCCGGCATACATCCGCGTGCCGATAGCGCCAGGAGGTTACGGCAAACAACATGCGGCGCCGGAATGTTACCCGTTCTCGCAGAGCGATTTTGCTCCGAAACCGTTCGACCTGTTGGATTTTTGATTACTTTTGCACGCGATTATTGACAACATATTTTCCAATATCACTGTATTATGAGTTTAAACATTATTGTATTAGCGAAGCAGGTGCCGGACACGCGAAACGTGGGCAAGGATGCGATGAAGGCGGACGGGACGGTCAACCGTGCGGCGCTTCCGGCCATTTTCAATCCCGAAGACCTGAACGCGCTGGAACAGGCCTTGCGCCTGAAAGACGCGCATCCCGGCACAACGGTCACGCTGCTGACCATGGGTCCCGGACGCGCGGCCGAAATCATCCGCGAAGGCCTGTACCGCGGCGCCGACGGAGGCTATCTGCTGACGGACCGTGCTTTTGCCGGCGCCGACACGCTGGCCACCTCCTACGCCCTGGCTATGGCCATCCGCAAAATCAGGAATTACGACCTGATTATCTGCGGCAGACAAGCCATCGACGGCGACACGGCGCAGGTAGGCCCGCAGGTGGCCGAGAAACTGGGACTGAACCAGGTTACGTATGCCGAAGAGATTCAGCGGGTGGAAAACGGACGGATTACCGTCAAACGCCGACTGGAACGGGGAGTGGAAACCGTTGAAACAAACCTCCCGCTGGTAGTGACCGTCAACGGAAGCGCTCCGGACTGCCGTCCGCGCAACGCAAAGTCCGTCCAGAAATACAAACATGCCCGGACGGCAACCGAACGGCGGCAGGAAGAGGCAACGACCGCCTGTGCGCTCTACGACAGCCGCCCCTACCTGCATCTGGCGGAATGGAGCGTTGCCGACGTCAATGCCGACGTCGTGCAGTGCGGACTGTCCGGTTCTCCCACGAAAGTGAAAAAGATCGAGAACGTGATTTTCCAGACCAGGGAAAGCAGAACCCTCGCCTCAAGCGACGAAGCGATCGACGAACTGATGAAGGAACTGATTATGAACCATACCATAGGATAGGAAGACAGGAGAACAGACATGAATAATTTATTTGTATATTGCGAAATGGAAGACGGCATCGTGGCCGATGTCAGTCTTGAACTGCTTACCAGGGGACGGGCACTGGCTGCCACGCTGGGCTGCCGGCTGGAAGCGGTAGCCATCGGACACGGACTGGAGCAGGTGGCCGCGCAGGTATTTCCCTACGGCGCGGAGACGCTTCACCTGTTTGACGACGCCCGTCTGGCGCCCTACACCTCGCTGCCCCACACGGCCATTCTGGTCAAGCTCTTCGGCGAAGAGAAACCCCAGATCGCCCTGATGGGAGCCACCAGTATCGGACGCGACCTCGGTCCCCGCGTTTCTTCCGCATTGGGAAGCGGCCTGACGGCTGACTGTACGTCGCTCGAAATTGGCGACCATGAGGAGAAAAAGGAAGACAAGGTTTATAAAAACCTGCTGTATCAGATTCGCCCGGCCTTCGGCGGCAATATCGTGGCGACGATTGTCAATCCGGAATGCCGTCCGCAGATGGCAACCGTCCGTGAAGGGGTGATGAAAAAGGAAATCCTGCGGCCGGACTTCACGGGCGAAATCAAACGGCACAACATTCGTGATTACGTCAGCGATACGGATTTCGCGATACAGGTCATCGAGCGCCGGATGGAGAAGAGCCGGACCAATCTCAAGGGGGCATCCATCATTGTATCGGGAGGCTACGGCGTAGGCTCGAAAGAGAATTTCCAACTGTTGCATGACCTGGCGGCGCTGATTGGCGCCGAGGTAGGCGGTTCGCGCGCGGCCGTTGACGCCGGTTTCACGGAACACGAACGGCAGATTGGACAGACGGGTCTCACCGTGCGTCCGAAACTCTACATCGCCTGCGGCATTTCCGGGCAAATCCAGCACATTGCCGGGATGCAGGAAAGCGCCATCATTATCTCCGTCAACAGCGACCCGAACGCGCCTGTCAATGCCATTGCCGATTACGTGATTACCGGTACGGTGGAGGAGGTAATTCCCAGGATGATCAAATATTACAGGAAGAATACGAAATAAGAAAGAACTATGGCAAACTATTTTTTAGATACGAACATATACAGGCATCATCTGCATCATCCCCTGATGAAGCGGATTGTAGCCTTGAAAGAGCGCAATTTTGCCGACAGGGATGTGTATGACTACGCTCCTGCGGACTTCGAGGACGCAATGGACAGTTACGAAAAAGTGCTGGAAATCGTCGGTGAAATCTGTGCGGAGATCATCGCACCCCGTGCGGAAGACGTGGACCACGAAGGCCCGACGCTTCATAACGGGCGCGTCACGTACGCTTCCGGAACGCAGCTCAATCTGGATGCCGTCCGCAGGGCGGGTCTGATGGGAATCGCCCTTCCCCGGAAATACGGCGGGCTGAATTTCCCCATCGTGCCCTATATTATGGCAGCCGATATGGTATCGCGTGCCGATGCCGGTTTCGAGAACCTCTGGGGGTTGCAGGACTGCGCCGGGACGCTCTGCGAGTTTGGCAGCGAAGACCAGCGGCAGCGTTTCCTGCCCCGTGTCTGCGCCGGTGAAACCATGTCGATGGACCTGACAGAGCCGGATGCCGGTTCCGACCTGCAGTCGGTGATGTTAAAGGCCACTTTCAGCGAAACGGACAACTGTTGGTATCTGAACGGTGTCAAGCGGTTTATTACCAACGGCGATTCCGACATTCACCTGGTGCTTGCCCGTTCGGAAGAAGGAACGAAAGACGGACGCGGGCTTTCCATGTTTATCTACGACAAACGTCATGGCGGCGTAACCGTCCGTCGCATCGAAAACAAACTGGGCATCAAGGGATCACCCACCTGCGAACTGGTTTTCCGCAATGCCCGTGTCGAGCTTTGCGGCGAACGCAGGCTGGGACTTATCAAATATGTGATGGCGCTGATGAACGGCGCGCGGCTGGGGATCATGGCGCAGGCCGTGGGGCTGTGCGAAGCCGCTTACCGCGAAGGCGATACGTATGCCCGGGAACGCAGACAATTCGGCAAGGCGATTATCGAATTTCCGGCCGTCTACGAGATGCTGGCGCTGATGCGTGCCAGAGCGGACGCCGCGCGGGCCATGCTGTATGAAACCGCCCGTTTCGTAGATATTTACAAGGCCCTCGAAGCGATTGCAAGGGAGCGCAAACTGGAACCGGACGAACGTCAGGAGATGAAGCAGTATGCCCGGCTGGCCGATGCCTTCACCCCGATGGGAAAAGCGATGACTACCGAGTATGCCAACCGCAACGCCTATGACGCCATTCAGATACACGGCGGTTCGGGATTTATGAAGGACTATGCCTGCGAACGCCTCTACCGCGATGCCCGCATTACGAATATCTACGAAGGAACGACGCAGTTGCAGGTCGTAGCCGCCATCCGGCACGTCACGACCGGCACTTACCTGAATCAAATCCGCGCCTACGAAGCGATCGACTGCCGACCTGAGTTGGAGCTTCTGAAACGGAAACTGGTCGACATGACCGCCAAATATGAAACGCTTGTATCGCTGGTCACGGAAACAAAAGACAGCGAGTATATTGACTTTCAGGCGCGTCGCCTGGTCGAAACGGCCGCGCATTGCGTGACGGGTTACCTTCTCCTGCAGCATGCCGGCATGGATGACGCTTTCCGTCGTTCGGCCGAGGTGTACATCCGTTACGGTCAGGCCGAAGTCGAAAAAATTTACGCATACATTACGAATTTCGACCGCGAAAGTTTAACACATTACAAAACCTCATCCAACGGATGAGATTCTTCCGGGGCACATTTCATGACCTGCCGCAGCGCGGAGTACCTGATGTAAGGAATGGCCCCTGTTGTTACCGAAACGGCAAGGCGATGCATGGAGGTTCGATACCTGTCCTGTCATTGCCTTGCAGTTATTCGGAATCACCTGCCAAATCGTTGTGAAAAGCGTTTTCCCGTGCCGTCGCTGATTTTGAGGCCTTCAACCGGCAGCAGGAAAAACACCGTTCGACTGTCTGGATGTCGGGTGGAATTTCCCGGAATGAGGAAGTATTTACGCTTGGAGGCCTAGCAAACATTATCCGTCACAATGTCGGCGGTTTCCAAATAGCGAAACTGTTTAATGGTTCATCCGGAAAATGCGTAGTTACCCTATAGGAAAAGCTGGTAAAACATAGTATATTTGATTACCTCTAATCCTATATAGTTATGCATATTATGTACCATGCTTTCGGCATCCGCGAACAGGAATGTTCGGGTGTACGCTACGAAGATAAAGGAATTGTATTATACTCAAAAGGAAAAGGATTGCGAATTAGCAAGCCTAAAATTTAGAGTCATCAATGTTTGCAATTCTTGTTTGTACATATCAATGTTATCAAAGAATTTCATCATCGCCCGTCTAAAAAGTTTCTTTGTTCTGTAAAAATTAGCATTTATGGCTTTTTTCTTCAGGAATTTCCACAGTCTTTCTATCAGATTCGGATCAGGAGAGTATGGAGGCAGATATTTCTGCCTGATTTTAGTTTCTTCTATCCATTGTAATAAGGATTTGTTTCTGTAATACTTCGCATTATCGGAAATAATATAGATGCATTTGGCATTGGGATGCCTGTCTAACGCTTCCTGATAAAGCGCTTCAGTTGATTCGGCATTGATGCTTTCACAGTCATGTGCAATAATGTCTGTCACATCCTTTGCTTTAAGAAGCCCGTTGATATTCACTCTGTCCCGACCGCTGACAGTGGGCTGTTCCATTTCCTGTCCTTTCTCTATCCATGCATAAGTTGAACGAGAATTGTGGGTCGGATGAACACCGTCTGCATAGTAAATGACGGATGTTTCGTCCATACTGGCGATTATTTCCGAGAGTTCCGATACAAAGGACTCCTGTTTTTCCACACTGCTTTCGCATGGTACTGCTTTCGTCTTTTTATATGTGAATCCGATACGGTTAAGCAGGTCAACGACTCCTTCCGGAGTATATAATACTTCCAATGATTCATTTATCCATGATAAATATGCTTTTAGAATCCGTATGCATATTGCGCTTAAGCTCTGCGCGCAGAAAACTTATCTCCTGGCTTGACAGCATGCCCCAATAACCTTTATACCGGGTTATGGTCAGGCGGAAACTCCTCCGACGGAATATAATGTTATATAACGGTAAACCGTGGATCAATCTATACCCGGCGATTCTGATACTGTCTGCGGTGTAAAACCTTTGTGCAGCATCAGAATACAGGTTACTTTCACGTAAACCGAACCGATTACATGGCGTTGTATTTGTTGCAATTCCAACAATCTCTCCTCTGTCAATTCTATTTTCATTTTGCAAAGGTCTGCAGTTTATTCGTTTGGTGCATATATCCCGATTTTCGCAAACCTTTTCCTTTTGAGTATAAACAGTCGAACCCCGGTATGAGGAAAAAATCCGTAGTCCCCCATTAGTAATATACCACTGTCGCATACTCCTGTTTACAAGATAATTACGTTTATTTATTGGCCAAGTTGGGTGGAG
>JAISMO010000030.1 GCA_031276675.1 Tannerella sp. | reverse complement strand
GAAGAGCAATTGATAGAAGAAGTCCGTAAATTAATTGCCGAAAAATGAAAAAACTGCTGTCTGGAACGTTGATTTTCTTTTCCTTTTCCCTCTTCGCACAGGAGAAAAGCCCTTTTCCTTTTTCTTTGAACGGAAGCATTCAGTCCGACATCCTTTTCCCACAGGAAGACAAAGCAATCAACGCGGAAACGTATGACGAATTTGCACGCACCAATACGTATGCTGATTTGAACTTGACCAGCCATTACTTAGACGCTGGCGTTCGTTTTGAATACCTGAAATATCCGCTTCCGGGCTTCGAACCGGACTTTGCCGGTTGGGGACTGCCGCATTTTTATGCAACGGGCAAATACCGCAACGTGAAATTAACGGTAGGCGATTTCTACGATCAATTCGGTAGCGGCCTGATTTTCCGCACTTACGAAGAACGCAGTCTGGGAATAGACAATTCCTTGCGTGGCGCCCGCTTAGCATACGAACCCTACCAAGGGATTCAATTGAAAGTATTAGGCGGCAAACAGCGTCGCTATTGGGACAGGAATGAAGGTCACGTCGTGGGTGGCGATTTGGAATTAAGCATAGACCAGTGGATCAAGAAGCTGGAAGAAAGCAATACCTTCCTGACCTTGGGCGGCTCTTTTGTGAGCAAAAACGAACCGGACGAGGTTATCCCGACCGACGCCACGCACCGTTTGAATTTTCCGGCCAACGTAGGCGCTTATGACGTACGCGCCCGCCTGCAAAAAGGCGCTTATGCATTTTTGGTCGAATATGCGGAAAAAGCGAATGATCCGTCCAAAGACAATAAATATATTTATAAAAAAGGAAATGCTTTGTTGATTTCCGGATCCTACGCTCAAAGTGGCTTAAGCGCTTTGCTTCAAGCTAAAAGAAGCGATAACATGTCGTTCAGAAGCAATCGTTCCCAATTGTTAAATTCTTCTTTTATCAATCATTTACCGGCATTCACGACCCAACAGACATATCTTTTAGCCGCCCTGTATCCGTATGCAACTCAGCCGGATGGCGAATGGGCGTTTCAGGGGACATTTTCCTGCAATTTTAAACGAAATACCTTACTGGGAGGTAAATATGGTACAACCATCCAATTAAATGCCTCTCATATCCGGGATATAGACAAAAAATATGTGAAAGGATATGATCCTTTAGGGCTGTATGCCGAAGTTTTGATAAAAGGAACAAACGGCTATACTTCATCCTTTTTTAAAACGGGGAAAGAGCTTTACTATCAAGATGTCAATTTGAGCATAGACAAAAGGTTAACTAAAGATTTCAAGTTAAATTTGATGTATATGAATCAATATATTGATTTGAACGTCGTTCGAGGGAAAATAGGTGTTGTGAAATCAAATATTTTTATTGCCGAAGGAAAATATCAACTGAATAAAACGACGACTGTTCGTTCCGAATTACAATATTTGAATACCAAACAAGATGAAGGCGATTGGGTTGCCGGAGTCGTTGAAGTATCTTTATTGCCTTACTTCCTGTTTACCGTTTCGGATATGTATAATGCGGGCAAAACAGATATACATTACTATAAGGCCTTGGTTTCTTATACATACAACGCCCATTTTATTCAATTAGGATATGGACGGACGCGGGCGGGACGCGACTGTTCGGGAGGCGTTTGCAGGGACGTACCGGCAAGTAGAGGATTCACATTGTTGTATAATTATAATTTTTAACCCATGTATACAAAAAGAGCGCTTATGTTTTTTATTCCGGCATTAATATGTGCCGGAAGTGGATGCAATGATATTGATAACCGCATAATTAAAATGGACGAGGTTATTCCGTTAAAAAAAGTGCTATTACTTGATTTTACCGATCAAAATTGTCCCTATTGTTCTTATGCCGGAGCTGAAGTTGCAAAATTAAAAGAAAGATACGGAGACAATTTAGTACCGGTTGCCATTCATTCTCATGTCGTTAATTATCCTTTGGTTACGAAAGAAGGCAATAGCTATGATATTTATTTTAGAATAAGAGAAATCGGTCATCCGTGCGGTGTTATCGATGGAAAAGTCTTTCCAAACTATGATCAATGGGGTGGAGCGCTGTTGCCGAGATTTAATCGACGGCCTTCGTTGGAAATAAATATCACAAGCCTTTATAAGGATGATAGTCGGGAAGTAAATCTTACGACTCGCTTGAAAGGATTGAGGGAAATAACCCATGCGAAGTTATTGCTTTGGATTGTTGAAGACAGTATTGTAAGTAAACAATTGTTACCGGAAGGTAGAATAGATGATGATTATCTGCACCGGCATGTTTTTCGCGCAGTAGTAAGTGATGATTATTTAGGGGAAATGATTTCGCTGAAAATCGGTGAAGAAACCGTGCTGAACCATAGCTATGTTCTGAATGAAGCTTGGAAAGCGAAAGATATATCTATTGTCGGTTTTGTCTATGCCGCCAGCACGAATGAAGTTTTTGATGTTAATGAAATTGAGTTATTAAAATAAGGTAACTATTCAGCCTCATCAAAAAACTCAAAAAAAGGGCAGGCTTTAAATATTAGAAAGTTTTGCAAAACGCATCACCACCAGCGTTCCCCCAAAAAACGGCCCGTTTCCCCACCGTTTTTTGGGGAATAGAGTTCTTTTAAAAGAGTAAAATCTCCATTTTCTCCGGTATCAGCCTCCCATAAGGGGCTTATTCAGCCTATTATTATAACGTGAGTTTGACCTAATCGATCTTCTGTAAAGCACTCGTATCCACTATATCTATGTTCAGCGAAGGTTTTTCAGGCAGGAAATGATAAGCAATAAGCGCGGAAACCATGTTTGTGATAAAGTTCACAAAACTGCGATGACGCGTATGCTCAATTTGACAGATGTTTTTGAGTTCGTCATTAACCGTCTCAATTAACGCCCGTTTGCGCAAATATATTTTGTCGCGGGTACATATCAGGGAGTTTTTCATGTTCTTTTTCAGCCCGGTTATCTGCCGTTCATATCTCGCATTCATTTTTCCGTTTCCGTCGGCAAATATTTCAAACGCATATATTTCAGCTATTTATAATTTCACAGCACTCACTTTTTCCAAAAAAATAAATGCTGTTTAGCACAAATACAAGAAATAAATGCACTATATTTGCAGATGAAAATTACAAATAGATTACACGAATATGGCAACCTTCAGCGCGGTCGTCCGCACAAAAAAAGAACTGAACACCGTCTATATCCGGATCAGTCACCGATCGCATCCGGATTACATTCCCACATCCATGATTGTGCACAGGTCAGGCCTGCGCAAGGGAAAAATTGCCGATCACACCATACTTGCCAACTGCGCCATACTGATAAAGCGCTACGTGGAAAGACTCAACAGTGTGGAGATTCGGAACTGGACGGTTGGGGAGATCAAAAAGTTTCTCCTCTCCGAATCCGAAGGCATATCCTTTACCGGCTTTGCACGGGGATACATCGAACGCATGAAGAGGGAGGGGCGGAAGAAACCGGCGGCCAACTACGCCTGCGCCCTTCATTCACTGCACGGACACACGCGAAGGGAAAACCTGTTTTTCCACGATCTTACGGCCAGGATGCTGCGGGAGTGGATTGAAAGCCTGTCCGGAACGGCAAGAGCCAAAAACATGTATCCGGTCATTGTCAGGAAGATATTCGAAGAAGGCTGCATGGAGTACAACGACTATGACCGGGACATCATAAAAATCAGAAATCAGCCATTCAGGACGGTTCGCATACCCGAATCCGACGTTCCCGACAAGCGTTCCCTGCCGGTTGAGACGCTGCGCCGGATCATGGCGGCGGAGGCCCTTTCCCCCCGCGAGAGGCTGGCCCTTGACGTGGCACAGATCGTGCTGCGGCTTGCCGGAATCAACACGGTCGACCTGTACGGCATGAGCCGGGAAGCCTTTTCCGGCGGGAAACTGCACTATTGCCGCACCAAAACCGGAGGCAAAAGAAGAGACCGGGCGTATATGGAAATCACGGTAATGGATGAACTGCTACCCCTGTTCGCCCGGTATGCCGGACGCGAAAGGCTGTTCGTTTTCGGCGAGCGGTATGCCGATGCCGATGTTTTTGCCAGGATGGTAAACACGGGGTTAAAGTCCGTTTGCAAAAGAATCGGCGTGCAGGAGATTACCGTCTACTGGCTGCGTCATACGTGGGCCACGGTCGCGCAAAACGAGTGCGGGGCGTCGACGGAGCAGGTCGGGTTCTGCCTCAATCACACCTCCGCGCACAGAGTAACCGAGGGATACATCAAAAAGGACTTCTCGCCCGTTGACATCCTGAACCGGAAGGTAATCAATTACATATTCGGGTAGGGCAAGGCGCGCCCTGCCCCCGCGTTCCCCCTCCCGTCTAAATTTTGTCAAGCAAATAAACAATCCTGTTTTTTATAGCCGTCGTATCGCGCACCCATTCAACGGGCGTCATCCCCTTTTCATACACGGGATAAGGTTGTTCCGGCAGATGAAATTTGAAGCCCCGGCGCAGCGGGTAGATATACCGGTATGTCTTAACCTGGTATGTCTTAAAGTCCCCAATCAGGTACGCCACGTTTGAACGCAGGTAGCCCGATACCGATGTTGAATTGGTAAAGACCTGTTCATGCACCGTTTCGCCGGTGCGTATATTTTCAAGGAATCTTGTATAATGAAACCCGTAATAGTTGAAATTTGCCGCTTTGTAGATCGTTCCGCAACCGAGACGGCCATCGGCAAAGGACTGGACGGCAGCAATACTTCCGTCCGCCTGTTTCAGCAGTTTCATGGATGACGAAATAAGTAACGTCTCGGCATTATGGCCCAGACAGTCATCAATCCACATCCGGTTCAGTTCGCACATCCAGGCCTGCCGGTCGGGATGAAAAAAAATTTTCGCTCCCGGATTTTTCATGTAGCCATATACGGCAACGCCAAGGCATTCATCCGGCTTTTCTTCCCTGAATATGCCGTAATTGAACTTCCCGAAGCCGCCTTCATTCCATTTGTGGGAGTAATGATTCCTTACAATCATTTCCCTGGCCAGCTTTTTGTCGGTCTCTCTGACAAGAATCACCCCAAGGCCTTTCGTTTCTTTCCTTATAACATCCATCGTAAAATAATTTATATATTTGCACCCTCTTCGACGTACTGGCAATAAAAAAGGCGCACTACCGCCGGGAAGGGTTATGCCTTCCGGTAAAGCGGTAGTGCGCTTGCATGTGAAAGGTAAAAGGTCGAAGAGTTACCTTTGCAGCCGGGGGGCTTTCCCTTTACCCCTCCTTCATCTCCTCCATTTTTCTGTTCAGTTCCTGCACCGCCCTGACCAGCAGCACCGTCACATTGGAATAGTCCAGCGAATAAAACCCCTCCTCATCCTCCGACACCAGTTCGGGAAACATTTCCCGTATCTGGTTGGCCGAAAGCCCTATTTTTCTGACCTCCGTATCCGCCGTTCCGTTCCTGACCGGATGATAGTAGAACGTATCGAACGCAAGGAGCGAAGTCAGCACATCCACCAGCGGCTCCAGGATGCTCTTTTTCCTTGTGTCGGACACCTGCGACCACGAACCCGTGTATACCCCGCCACCGGAACTGTTAATCCGCACGTAAACCGCCGGAGACGCACTGTACACGTCCGCGTTCAGATACAGATTGCCGACGGCGCCGTTATTCATTCCGTCCACATGATTGCCCACATGCCTTACCGAGGTAGTCGTATAGTACGGATTCCCGTAAGTGGTCAGCCGGTAGCTGTCGGATACGGGAGAGAGATCGTTCCCGGAAAGCGAAAAGTAATTTGTCCCGCCACCCGAAGCCGGCGCCGACAGCACACCGGCGGAACTGATCGAAAGCCCCGCGCCCACCTTGACGCCCCCCAGCGTCGTTCCCGAAGCAACCGGCAGGGTATACCCACCCGTAGCCGTCACAGACAGTATCCCGTTAGCGTCAATCGAAAGCCCCGCGCCCACCTTTATTACGCCCGGCACGGAGGCCGAAGCAACCGGCAGGGCCAGCGAGAGGCTTCCGTCCGCGGCAACCGAAAGACCGGACGAGGCCGGTATCCTGACGCCGCCCAGCGTCGTTCCCGTCGCGGGGGGAAGGACATACCCGGAAGAAACATCCTCCAGCGTATACAGAATCGAAAGCGGATCGGAGGCGTCAATACTCAGGCCCGTCACCACCCTGCCGCTGCCGGAGGGCGCCAGCGTCAAACGGCCACGGTGAACCACGATATGACCGTCCTCCGGGGCATTGGAGACAGACACCGCTATATGCGCGCCGGACACGTCGTCTATCTGCTCCACCTCACCGGTGCCGTCCAGCTCTTCCGAAGATGACGGCGGTACCTGGTTTGAAACGGACAGTGCGGCGTTTGGCCGAACCTCCGGATGATAATAGGCAAAGTGCCTGCTTCGCGGGCTGGCCGGCACCCTTTTGGTGATTACGCTCATAGCGGACTGTAATGTAAGTCGTTGTAGTAATAGCGACATTGAACCGTATCGTCCGTCACATGATATTCCAGGCTGTTGCACCACAGGAAATGACCGTGGTAACTCTTTGTCCATTCAAACGAATCAATGTCCAGTATGTCGTCTACGGACCTGATGCGGCTGATGTACTGCGTGATCATGCGCAGGATATGGTATTCCGGCTTCTCGGCCACGGCATACGTGCCGGAGGCGGTCGGAAGCACATACATGAGCGTGTCCAGGATTTTCCCCGCGCGCCAGATTTTGGAGCGCGACGCGTGGGATGCGTTTGAACTGCTCAGTTTGACCGTCAGGCTCGGATACTCGAACTTGCCTGTCGGAGTGTTCGTATAAGTGGTATCCTCACGGGTAAGAAGCGCCTGTTCCGCGCTGGTGGCCTGCACCAGACGGATGTTAAAATTCTTCAGCCAGCAGCTGAGCGTGTTTACCGCGTAGGAACTGACCGGATTCGGCATCACCTGAACCGTAACGGTCAGTTCACCCACGCCGCTGTTCTCTTTAAAGCCAAGCCAGTATCCGCTTACCGATTCGTAAAAAGGCTTTCCCTCGGGCGGCGGATAATCCCTGATGCTCCCGAACGTGTTCATGGTTATCGGCTGGTTCGGCATCATCTGAAACCACGTCGGGCTGTCCTTCCAGCCCTTGAGGCCGTCGTCCCAGTATTTGCCGCGATATTTTACGCTGAAACGCAGCAGCAGCTGTGAACCGATCCCAAGTCCCGAATGATGTTTCGCCAGCGGTACCGCACAGGCGTCCATGCTGCCCGTGCCTTCGTAGTCGACTCCCGCAAAAAGGCCGGTATGCCAGCCGTCCAGCCATTTGTCCGGTGTCCCGCTGAATATCGTAAATCCGTAGTCAAACGTGAAAAACAGAAAGGAATCACTCTCCGTCGTAAATGAACTCCCGACATACTCCATCACCGTCAGATAATGCCCGTAATTCCAGTTCCCGCCGTCCCAGTTTTTGATCAGCAGGCATTTTTCAGGCGAAACCCACTGCACGACATTATCCGGGCCGAGATTGTCTTTCGGATACGAACGGTAAGCCATCGGATAGGCCCCAAGCACCGGTATGCCGCCCGGAAACAGCTGCGATTCGTCATATTCGTTCACCTCCTCAAAGGCGCCGCCGCCCGCGTCCCGGTATTTCGGAAACCGCCACGGGCTTTCACCCTCCTTGAAATACGTTATGTATCTTTCGTAGATATACCATTCCCCCACTCTCGACCACGAATGACGTTTCCCCTGACGTGCCTCCATCGGGATATTGCCGTTCGGCCCAAGGTCCTTAAGCGAAAAATCAACCGGGACATCCGGCTGCTCGTAATCGGACACGATCACCGTCGCCTTGTCAAACTGCTCGCCGACGCCGTAAGTCTCGTCAATCCCGTAATGCACCGCCGCCGCATAGTCGTTCCCGCCCTTGCCGGCCAGCCACGCCAGACTGTATATCGACAGCGTGTTGTCAAAATTCAGGATAAACTTCAGCGTATAAATGGTACCGATCCATTCCAGAATCGAAAACAGGTTTTCGGCCTCGTCGTCGTCGTTGATGAAATTCAGGCTGTTCACGCTCCCCAGATCGCCGCTGAACACCTTCGTAACCGAAGGACTCCCCGACAGACCGGTATGATTGCCGAAGATGTCGTTAATCAGCTGCTCCAGCGTAACCGTATCCCCGTAACCGCCCGCGTCGAACGGAATGTTTTTCAGGTTTTCGATTTCGCTCACGCCGTTGATGGAAAAATATTCGTCGAACCCGGTATTGGGCATACTGAACACCTCCGGGGCAAGATAGCCCTTAAACACGGCGCCACCGGCGGTCGTCAGCGTAAAGGGATGCGTATCGTATCCGATGACACCGAACTGCTCATACAAATCCTTCTCGCCCAAAAACCGGAACGTGAAATTCGGATAAACAAGCGGATAAATCACGTCCACCTCCGGATACCTGACCTCAATACCCGCAAGCACGAGTGCATCCGGCGTCGTTCCGCCGACGGTCAGGTCTATCCGGTAATCATGGTCCCGGCTGTAAGTCGTTACCGTTATCATGCCCTCATCTCCTGTACTTTCTGTGATGATTGTTGATGGCCCCCACAAGCTCGTCGCCCCGCAGCGTAAAGGTCACGTTGTGCACCCCGCCGCCAAGTCCGGCCAGCAGTCCGGACTGCTGCGCCCGGTTCAGGATCATCTCCCCGCTGTTCACCCGTGCCAGCAGTTTGTCTCCCACAAACGAGGAACCCCCGACAATACCCCCGTCCGCAAACTTCGGCATGTTCGCAAAGGCCGCCGTCAGCGTCGCAATCGCCGCCAGCGCCAGCGCCACGCCCGCATACGGAACCGACGCCACCGACGCCGCGCCTTCCGCCACCGCCGCCGTCTGAGCGGCGCCCGCCTGCGCATAGCGGGCCGCCGTAAATTCGGCTATTTTGGGTATCAGGCTCCCCACGGCACTCAGCACCGCAGACATCCACTTCAGCGTACTTTGACCCGCCTCATCCGCAGACAGCGACAGGGTATTCAGCAGCCCGTTGACCGCCGCAATCGAATCGCCGTAGAACTTCATATCCTCCGTGCTTTTGCGTATGGCGTCGGAATAGCCGGTCTCCTTCAAACCAGAAACGCCGATCCGGGAGGCGTCAAGATAGCCGCTTTTCAGATCGGAAGCCACATTCCGGGCCGCCGGAACCGGCAATCCGGGTGTCTTAAGCGACTGATCTGCGGTATTGAATCTTACGTCAAACAGCATATAATGTTTCTCTTTTTTCTTGGCGTCTATCGCCTTCTGTATACCGATCCGCAGACGCGCGTCCGTCTCCCGTTCAAGCTGCTTTGTCAGCGATGCAATTTCACTGTTCACATAGGCAAGTGATCCTTCCGGCAATAGATCTTCGACATTCGATTTCACGGCGCCTCCCGAACCTCTGCCGGAAGCCTTTTCAGCCTTATTACTCAGTCTTTCCTGTCTGGTCAGCAGTCCTTCACGCTGGTTGACCGCAGCCGCAAGTGAGCCGTTTGCTTCACGCAGCCGGTCTGTATACTGTTTCATCTCTTCGTCCGGAACCTGATTGAGAACGTAATTCAGTCCCGCCCGACTGTTCATGGCCGCTTCCAGTTCAAGGGTTACATCTTCAAGGGCTTTACTGCTGTCCTCACGCCTTTTTCGGGCGTTTGCATCCCTTGACGTATTTGATTTCATGGCCGCCAGTTTATCACGCCTGTCCATCAAACCCTGTATATAGGCCGCATCCTCCGCCGCCTGTCCCTGGTCAAAACCGAGTATATCCTCATCCGTCAGGCCCTCCAGCCGGCCAACGTCGCCTTTCTGTTTCCCTACCGCCAGCATAATATTGTTTCTCGCGGCAACAAAAGCATCACCGGCCAGCCTCCCCATTTCCGCCGCCTTCTTTTCAACAAGGCGCAGTTCCTCGTCATTCCACTTTTTGGTGCCCTCCACATCGCCGGCAAGGCTGGCCTTTCTGGCCTCCAGACGCGCTTCGGCGATTTGCCTGTCGTATATGCTGATCCGTCCGCCCGACGTGATCCGGGTTGTTTCCAGCCTGTCAATAGCGTCGGCCACATCCCCGGCATATCTGATCGTATCTTTCAGTCCGTCAATGAAGCCGCTGAAATCACCCCTGGCCAGAGAAGCAAAGAAAAAATTCACACCCTCCGAAGCCTGTGTGACAACCCTCGCAAAAGCATCCCCCGTAAGTTGCGTGGCGTTCACCGTCTTTTCAAACGCCGCCACCCCCCCGGCTGCCGATGCGAGAACCGGCACAAACTTTCCGACCGTGCCGAGCACGCCGCCCACAGCCGAACCCATCCGGCCCATTCGCGCCTCAAACGCCCTGACCTGAGCCGTCGACCTTCCGAGAGTAGCGTCAAACTGTCCCGATTCCAGGAGCAGCCTTGTAATCAAATCCACCGCCATATAACTGAGTATTAAGAACCGGGTTCTTCACCGCTCACCACTATTCACTAATCACTAATCGCTGTTCACTGTTCACTGTTTTTTTACAGCTTCGCCGCTATCCGTGCCGCCTTTTCCTTCAGTCGGGCCACCTCCTCGCTGCTGATTGCCGTCTCCCCACGGTCCCTACTGTCCCCACGGTCCCATTCAAACTCAATCACATCCGACAGTTTCAATTTCCTGCGCGACTGCACCTGTGCCGTCACATAGCAAATATACCTCGTCTGTTCCCAGCCCGCCCGTTCCGACAGCCGCAGGCCCTCCAGACACGCATCCACCTCATACCACTGCATCCGGTCCAGAAAATAATCCGGCGCTATGCCGCACTGTACCACGATAACGGCATACAGCGCGGAAATGGACATCACTTTTTTGCCCGCTTTTTTTTTACCGCCTCTTCCGGTTCTTCGGGAAACTGCCGACCGACCCGCACCGCCGAACGGACGCACTCCGAAAACACCTCCGACAGTCCCGCATCCGCCTCGCACGACTCAACAAACGAATCGAACGTAATTCCGCACTCGGGACTGCCCGCCAGCAGCATCGAATAGAAAAAAAGATACGTATCCGTCAGCGTCCGCACCTCAAACGACTTTTGGGCCAGGCGCTCAAAAACAAACAGCGCCCGGATGCCGTACCTTATCACATACTCATTCCCCGCTATCCGTACCTTCCGTTCCATCCTCACGCTCCTCTTTTCCGTTCATGCCCGACAGGTCTTTCCGAATACAGTCCACAAGCGCGACCACCTCCGCATAGGGGCGTCCGCCCAGATAGTGCAGTATCCCGTTGACCGTCTCACGGCTCAATACAATCGTTTCCATATCCCCCGAATCACACCGCGGGCGTCGCCGTCAGCGCGCCCACACCCTCGAACGATGCCTTGAATGTCGCATTCTCGCCGTTCGGCGCATTCAGTTCCAGCGACGTCATCACCGCCCTGCCCGCATACTGAGGGGCCGTGAGGGGCGTCCATCCCGCCGGCGGCACGCTGTCCGCCTTGGAGGCATAACCCGACTCCAGCGCGAAAACAATGTCTATCTCGCTCCTTTCGGACATCAGGCCGAACAGATCCGAGTAGTTGGCCCCGGCGCCGTCAAGCGAATAAAGATTGTCGGTAGACACATTCCAGCTGAGCCGGTTCACCTGTTTGCTTGTCCACTTGCCGGAACTGTCCTTCGTGGAGGTCTCTACCGTATCTCCCGAGATGGACAGGGAATGTGACGTGGCAAACGCAATTGATTTTTTGGTTCCGCCGACCGTGATGAACAGCATCAAGTCGCCGCCTTTCATGATTTGTCCCATAATTGTTTATTTGTTAATCGTTATTAAAAATACAAGCGTCTGTACAAACGCATCGTCCGCATAATCCTCAAACGCCGTGTCAAGGCGGATGGAATCAATGTCATACTGCGCAAACCGTTTACCCTCCAGGACGTCCATCACGGCCCCGGCCATGTCCACACCCTGCCTGTAATCAGTGCCGACGCACACGATGTCGACCGTAACGACGCTCTGATAAAGGCGATCCTTCGTATATCCCGCCGACGTCTCGCTCCGCCGGTAGGCAATAAACGGAAACTCGGTCGACTGGACCGCCACCAGCGGAAAGATGCGGTCTCCCACCATGCCGGACACCTGCGCATCGGAGGCAAGAAGCTGATAGATGGCCGTACCCGTTTCAGTGACTTTCATAGACTTTTCGTATGGCCGCCGACAGCAGGTTTTCCATGTTGGCGGATATTTCACTTTCTTTGGATTCCCGCGCGCGCCTGAAAAAGTACTGCGGACTGATTTTGCCGGTGCGGACGTCTTTCCCGCCGTTACGCTTCCAGTACTTGCGACCGCCGGGGCTGCGCCGAAACATGTACAGTTTCTTTCTGCTCCGGTACCGGTCTTTCGTTCCCGTTTCAAACCACTTTAACCGGTAGTCGCCCATGATGTGCACCCTGGCTTCCGTGGCATCCCTGTTAATGCGGGACTTCACGCCGGATTCCATTTTGCGGACAGGTTTACGACTCTTCGGGGAAGGGGAACCGCTCGACTTCATCCATATCCGGATATTCTTTCTCGTTTCCCTCACCAGGATGCCGGCGCCCCTTGACAGCGCCATCCGGTGCGCTTTTTTCCGCCTCTTTGAATCCAGTGAGGCAAACATGCGCAGCACCTCCCGCGGGTTTACCGTTACACTCACGCTGTTATTCATTGACCATTTCCGTTACAATCGTTATGCTCTGTCTTTTCCGTTCCCTGTCAATCGAAAGAACAAGATACTCGTTGTCCCCGTAGCCTATCCGCATCTTTTCATCCACATCATACTGGTGCCGGACAGTGAACGTTACGTTGCGGGACGGGATGATTTCGTGCGATTCCGTTACCCGGTTGCCCGCATTGTACTTCACCTGCGCACGCGCGCGGCAGTATTCCTCATACCTCACCCGCTCGCCCCCGTAGGCGTCCTTGACGGTAACGGGGCGCCGCAGCACAATCACCTCGGTCAGTACGCCCGCCCTCACGGTTTGCAGCAGTTACCGTAATCCCTGTACAGCGAGATCAGATACTCGAACGTATAGGGCACCTTGTTGACGGACGTACAGGCCACCGGCTCGCGGTTCGCATACAGATTTCCCGTCAGCAGCAGAATCGCCGACTTCACGGCGGGTGGAAGCCCCCCCGCCGCATCCGTCAGGCTCTCCAGCCTGCGGTCCAGATGCTTTTCTACCGCATCCTCCGCCACATCCACCAGGCCCGCTATATACAGATCATCATCCGTAAAAGCCCCGTCCACCAGCAAATGCCTCTTTGCCTCCGCAAGCGTCACATACATAACCTCAGTCCCCGTCCGCTGTCATCATTCCGGCTTCTCCGTCATCACACCGTAGCCGTCACAAACGACTCCGCACGCCGCGGTTTCGCGTCGAAATACGCGTTCACCACCAGCCGGATCACCCCCTTGGTTGCCTGCGTATACGGATCAACCGTCACATCAATGCCGCCCCACTGACCGATCACATAGTCGCTGAAATTCCCGAGCGCCAGACTGTCCGCCAGCACGCTGTTCGACACAAGCGCCCGAATCCCGTTAATCTCGTCATGCTCATAGATAAAACCGTTCACCGTCGTCGTGTTCACGGTAATGTCACCCGAAGAGCCTGTTGAGGTCGAAGAACCCGACATGCCGCGCGCGGTCGTCCGCAGCGTCGCCTTCAGAGACGGATTCACAAGATACACGATCGGGCCGTACACATTGGCATCCTCCAGCGTCTTTTCCATATCCACTATCTCATCCCACGAAGGAGTAAGACTCACCGGCGTAATCACGTTAAACAGGCCCGCCGGCTGCGTCGACGTGCCCGCCGCACCGCCCAGCAGCGTCGACTCCAGCTTCTCGCTTACGGCCCGGATTAAATCCGACCGCAGCAGCGATTCCGCATCGTTCGAATCCTGCAAAAGAAACTGTTTCGAGATGTCTAAATACGCCGTAAGACGCTTGGGCGACAGCGTAACCTCGCTGAACGTCCCGCCGCCGTCCGACGCCGAACCCGTCTCCGACGCCCATGCCACATTCGAACCGCTGTACACCGGAATCGACAGATTCCCCGACAGACCGGTCAAATACGACGCGCCCGCTTTCACCAGCACCAGCCGTTTGCGCAGCGCACTCATGATACCCAGCACGTCTGTCTGCACATTCTCCATGCCCGCCGTCGCTACCGTCGACTGGATCGCACCGCGGCTCTCGGACACCGGCAAAACAATCTGGCCGCCCCACGGCTGCGCAGACTTCCGCATCTCCTCAATACCCGCTTCAATCACCTCCGTCTCCGTCTCCGACAGCGGACGACCGTTCGCCACATCACTAATCGCGCGCAAAAGCGAGAAATCCCGCTTTTCGACACCCGCAGCACCCTTTTTCCCGGCGCCACGATTTTGAAATTCGCGCTTCAGCGTCGCGTCCAGTTCCGCCAACTGTCCTTCAATCCCGTCCATCTCCTTTCCGATAGCCGTAACCCGTGCATCCTCTTCCGCCGTCAGCGTCCGTTTTTCCGTTTCGGCGGCGGAAATAATACCCTCCGCCTCGCTCTTCAGCAATTCCCGTTTGTCAATCAATTCAATTCTGTTCATAAAAAAAAATTAGTTATTCCACACATATGATTTTCAGCCCTCTCCGCAATAGCACAATCAGTGAACAGTGAACAGTAAAGAAAATCGTCTGTCCGGCCTGTTTTCCATCCCGGCCACTAACCACTATTCACTAATCACTAATCACTATTCACTATTCACTGTTCACTAATCCCAGCCGCTGTCTCAGCCCCTCAAAATAGCTCTTTCCGGGCGCCTTTTCTTCCGCGACGAGCGCATCCATGCCCCGACGGTCAATATACACATTTGTATCCTCATACGCCGCATGATACACCGGCGAAACGTCATAAAGCTCCCTGAACTTCAGAATATGCCGCACAACCTTTCCGTCGCCCGTCCGCAGCCATTTATCCTTTTCGACCGAAAAGGAGAACGACGAAGCGTTGATATCGCCCCTTTTCAGGCCCTCCAGAAGCTCGTCCCCCAGCGACGTTGCCGGCGCCTCAAAGCCATACTTCAGGCCGAGACCGTCAACCTCCAGTTCCAGCGAACCCTTTTCTCTGTTCCGTCTGGCAAGCACACCCCGATTCACGTTATGATTCAGCAGACACAGCACGTCCGACTTTGCAAGCACGCCCTCCAGCGCTCCGGAATCGATAATCTCCGTAAAGCCGCCCAAATCATCGGATTCCCGGTTAAAAACCAGCGCATAGCCTTCCACCCTGCGTTCGTTGGAAGTCACCTTGTCCCTGTTACTTCTTGTTTCCTTCATACTTTCAACTGTTTTAACGGATAGCGGAATTTTTTTAGCCCTGTCGGACCTTCCGTTCCACACATAAGATTTTATGCCGTTTGCGCAATAGCACAATCGGTGCCCGGAGCAGGCCGTCCCCGGCCTCCTTTCTTTGTCCACATGGTATCTTCCGGTACAGGGGGGTGTCGCCAAAGTTGGCGACACGGAAATGCCCCCTGTCCCCAAGGCCCTTCCGTCCCTGCTGTCCTTATCCCCGTGCCCCTTCCTTTCAGAACACCCTCACCACGCTCACGGCGATTCCGTTTCTTTTCAGGTCAGTCACATACTGCACCCCGATCCCCGTTGATTTGTAA
>JAISMO010000110.1 GCA_031276675.1 Tannerella sp. | reverse complement strand
GATTGCGACTTGCCGGAACCCGGCAAGTCAGAATCTGTCCGGATTGCGACTTGCCGGACCCCGGCAAGTTAGAATCTGCCCGGATTGCGACTTGCCGGACCCCGGCAAGTTAGAATCCGTCCGAATTGCGACTTGCCGGGAGCCGGAAGGTTGGGATCCGCTCCGGGTTCCGTCCGGGAGACAGGAAAGTAAAGCCGGTTTCCCCGGGAACTTTTATCGAACTGCGCCATGCACAAAACCGTACCGCGCGAAGTATATATCTGTGCTGCAAAAGCAGTGAGAGTATTGCAAACACATATGGGGTGAAGAATGATTTACCATGTATGTCATTGTGTGATTTTGCCGCAACTTCGCCTGTACGGGGTTATCAAAAGGACAACGCCTCTGGCGTACAGCGTGCAGCCCTTTGAAATGCCCGTTTTATTTCACGCACTTGCAATCCGGAAAATTTCATGTAATTTTGCAGCAGATTTTGACATTCAGAGAAAACGTCATGAACGCAGCTAATTTTGATGGATATACAGGCCTCCATGTCGGCGGCGAACAATTTGTATACGACATGCTTTTTTTGTTGGTTTTCCTGTTATTCGTTCTCTTCGCCGTCATTTTTCGGTTTTATTTCTCATTGTTTGCAAGAATACCGGACGTACTCTTTTCGACAAAGGAGCGTCGGGAGCTGTTTGACGAACAGATGCGCGACAATCCCCTGTTCACAGGTTTCCTGAAATTTCAGACCCTGTTTTTGTGTATGCTTTTCGGCTATGTAGTGTATGGCCGCTATGCCGACTTTCAACACCTGCGTTTTTTTTCGATCGGTGAAATGATCATGATGTTTTTTTGCGTTTCCTGCCTCTTTTACCTGTTCAAGCGAAGCATGTATTCACTCAACGGTTTTGTATTCAACGACAAAGACAGCAACAGATACTGGCATATGGTGTACAGCAACCTGTTTTATCTGTGGGGTATATCATTATATGTGCCCGTCATATGGCTGTTAGTTGACCAGACACATCTGAGAGGAGTGCTGTTCCTGTTCGCACTCCTTTACGCGGTCTTTCGATTCACATTAGTTTACATGACTGTTCGTATCTTTTATAATAAAAACACCGGAATATTGTATTTAAGTTCGTACCTTTGCGCCCAGGAAATTGTACCCTTGCTATTTTTGTATGAAGGCATTAATTATTTGTATAACACAATTGAGGTAAGTACTTTATGGCATTAAGTATTAAAAAATTACTGATATCACAACCCAAACCGGCATCGGAAAAGTCCCCTTACTTTGACATTGCAGAAAAATATGGGATGGAAATAGAATTTCGCCCTTTTATCAAAGTAGAACCACTGACAGCCAAAGAATTTAGACAACAGCGCATCTCCATTCTGGATTACAGTGCAGTTATTTTTACGGCACGGACAGCGATCGATCATTTTTTCCGTCTGAGTGAAGAATTGAGAGTTCCGATTCCGGAAACGATGAAATATTTTTGCATGACCGAAGCTATTGCCGTCTATTTGCAGAAATACATCATCTACCGGAAACGAAAGATTTTTTACGGTCAGACCGGCAAGCCGGCAGACCTGGTGACGGTGATCGGCAAACACGCGAAAGAGAAGTACCTCCTTCCCGTTTCCGACGTACACAAGGACGATTTGATGCACCTGCTGGATATGAAAAAAATACAGTACACAACGGCCGTAATGTACCGGACGGTGAGTAACGATTTTTCCAAAGAAGAGAAATTTGATTATGACATGCTCATCTTTTTCAGTCCTTCGGGGATTTCCTCCCTGCTGAAAAACTTCCCGGACTTCACTCAGAATAACATCAAAATCGGCTGTTTCGGTTCGTCAACGGCGAAGGCGGCGATCGACGCCGGCTTACGGCTCGACGTAGAAGCGCCCACGCCGGAAGCTCCCTCCATGATAGCTGCGCTGGAACAGTATCTGAAAAAAGGAGCCGGCGAGAAAAAGAATGGACGCTAAGCGGGCCACATTCCCCAAAAGCGAACGACTGGCATGGAAACGTCATATAGACAGGCTTTTTGCGGAAGGCAAGTCGTTCGTATCGTTTCCACTGCGGGTGGTATACCTGCCGGTAAAGACGGAATCGGTCGCCGCGGCGATTAGCGTGCTCGTCAGCGTGCCGAAAAAAAAACTGCGACATGCGGTCGACCGGAATTTCGTTAAGCGCCGGATTCGAGAAAGCTACCGTTTACGAAAACAGGCAGTATTCCGCTCCTTTGCCGGAAGGGATGAGATGCTGTTGCTCGCATTTCTCTATCTGGACGCTCAAAAAGACGCTTTTGCAGTGATTGACGCGGCGATGGAAAAAGCCCTTGCCACCCTACAGACGACATTGCATCTGCAAGATTGAAATGCCCGGTTGCGAAAATGAACAGAACCAGACAGTAAAAATCAGGATGAAACGTTTTTTTACATGGCTGTTGCTCTTGCCGGTTTATTTCTATAAATGCTGTATTTCTCCGTGGACGCCTCCCTCCTGTCGCTATACGCCTGTGTGTTCCGAATATGCCGTGCAGGCTTTGAAAAAACACGGGCCGTGGCGCGGTTTGTGGCTGACGGTTAAGCGGCTTGCACGGTGTCATCCGTGGGGTGGGAGCGGGTATGACCCCGTTCCCTGAGTTCGTCCCGGTGTCGGCCTGTCTGTCGGCTGCGGTCTGTTAATCCAGATACACCGGTCTTTCCGGATGGCGGCGCAGTTCGTCCATCAGCCGGATTTGTTCCGGCAAAATCCGGTCCGGCGAAAGCGGAGGCAGGCAGTCCAGGGCAAAAAAACCTTTGTCAAGAATATCGAACGCTTCGGTAAATGTGCCGCCCAGCAGTTCGCAGAGAATAAAAAACTTGTAGACATAGAACGGACTGGCCGGATGTGCATGGCAACGCTTGTCCATCACGGCAAGCAGGCGTTCGGCACGGACGTCCAGGCCGGATTCTTCCCGGGTTTCCTTGACGGCGACTTCCTTTGGCGTGAAACCGACATCCGCCCATCCACCCGGCAACGCCCAGCATCCGTCCATACTCTCCCGCACCAGCAAAATCTCGTCTTGCTCATTGAATACCACCGCCCGGACATCAACCTTGGGCGTGACATATTCTTTCACGGGAAGGTAACAGGCCTCTATATCCTTCTCTTCCATGCCGGAGACAAGCGTGGTGATCCGGTTGCTGATTTCGATCAGTTCCCGGCAGCGTTCGATTTCATATTCGTTGTGCGAATAGCAGAGTCCCGTTTGAGACATGGCACGGATGCGCTGTGCCAGCAGAATCAGTTCATTTCCTTTTTGCATAAATCCAATTTTCGTTTTTAATACGCCGTAAAAGTACAATTGTTTTGCCGGAATATAAACTCCGGGTGCACCTGTCCCGATGATTTCAGGGCGAACACACGAAACCGTATCACGACCCGGGACTGAATTTATCGGACTGCGCCATGCACAAAACCATGCCGCACGAAGTATAAATTCAGGGAAAAAGGAAACGGAAAGTTCGGGTACCGGCATTTTCCGGGTGCATTTCAGAGGGGCGCTGTCTATTTTGATGTGGCTGTCTCCGCCGCCTAATTCAGCCACCGGCGCGGGTTGAGTTTTTCCTTTTCTCTGCGGATTTCAAAGTGCAGGATGGTGGCGTTGTGGATGTCGGTGGCGATTTTCCCCAGTTTCTGACGGGTGGAAACTTTGTCGCCCTGCTTTACGTAAACCGTACGCAGATTGCCGTATACCGTCAGGTATTTCCCGTGACGGATAATGACGCAGTGGTTATAGCCCGCTTCAACGGTGAATACGGCCGTCACCACCCCGTTAAACACGGCCTGCGCTTCGGCGCCGGCTGTTGTTTGGATGTCAATCCCGCTGTTATACGTCCGGACGTATTTCAATTCGGGGTGCTTCAGTTCGCCGAAAGGCGAGACGATTCTGTATTTGCCGGTCAAGGGATAGGGTAGCCTTCCGCGATTGGAGGTGAAGCTGGAGGAGAGTTGCCGTTCTTCTTTCGTGTTGAGATAGCTGCTTTCCGGGGAGGTATTTCTTTTTCCGGAACTGCCGGAACCTGCCGATGTGCCGGCGGTCAGTGTGCGGTTTATTTCCAAGTTGATCAGATTTTCGATTTGCCGGTCGATGGCTTCCGCTTCCTTTTTCTTCTGAGCCAGTTCTGCCTGCAAGTCCTTTTGCTTCTGGGTCAGCTGGTGAACTGCGGTCTTTTGTTCGGCTTCTTCAGCCTGAAGCCGGTTGCTTTCCTTTTCACGAATGTCCAGCAGTGAGAGTTTTTCGGTACGCGTCTGTTCTATTTCCTGCTGTTTCAGATTAATTTCCGTCTGTTTTTTGATGATCAGGGCGGCTTGATGTTTTTGGCGGCTGGAATATTCGCGCAGGTAGCGCATACGCCGGAAGGACTGAGTAAACGTTTCCGCAGACAGGACGAAATACCATTTGTACTGAATTGAATGGCGAATGTAAATGTTTTGCAGCGACTTGGCATAGTTGATTCGAATCGCGTTCAGGTCGTCTCCCAGTTCGTTCAGCTGGACATTCATGTCGGCAATCTCCTGGTCCATAAGGGCAATTTCCTGATTGAGCAGGCTGATGATTTGCCGTCTGGAGGCCATCTGTTCGGCAAGCAGATTCAGCCGGTTCAGTGAAGACTGGGTGGAGGAACGGGTTTCCTTGAGCAGTTGAGAGGTACATTCAATATCTTCCAGCGCCGATTTCCGTTTTTCTTCCAGTTGTTTCATCGCGCGTGTCTGTCCCGAAACGGATGCCGCAGAGAAAAAAAGACACGCCGTCAGCAGTATCGCCGTCAGGCTGTTGCGGATGGAAAAGGCGAAGCGGATATACTTCATGGCCGTTCAAACATTTTCCGGATTTGGGAAAGGTTCACTCGCTCGTAGTCCGACGGAAGAGCAAACCTTATTTCCACCGGAACATCCGTTTCGATATGGGAGTAATTCATAGAAAGAGCGACTTTGCTCTCTTCTCCGTCAGTCCATCCGGCCTGTATTTTCATTGGGAAAAGCTGTGCGCCGACAGAGCGGAAATCGGTGTAATCCCATTGCAATGCGTGCTCCGAGGCCGTGTCGGATATTCGAGTGGCGTATAGCTTCCGGTCGTCTCCGGTAATGAAGGTATACTGCCACCGGTATGCGCCCTGCGTATGCAGTGTGTAGCCGTGGGCCGCCGGGTGATGGCGGAAACGGGTGAAGGCGTTTTCCGGCAGTTCCGTTTCGCCCGGAAGGAAAAGCTGATTGGTGAAGAGGGCTTGCAGGTTGTAAAAGTTGAACTCAATCCGGGACGAATCCCTGAGACTGCTGAAGTTTTCCGCCAAAAAGCGTTTGTTCAGCCGGTCAACAATCCAGATGCTGTCCGGACTGAGGTCCATACGAAATGCTTCGATACCCAGCAACGGCTGGAGGGAAAGTTGTATCCGGTCGTTTTTCCGGATTTTCAGACCGGCGCGGGAAGTGAACGTTTTCCCGCCCGGCATCGTCAATTCGACTTGCATGCGTGCCGACAGCGTCTCATAGCGGAACGACTGTTTCCGGACGGAAAGAAAGAACGTTTCTTCCGTTTCCAGGCGACGTGCCGTTTCCGCATCGGCAGCCGGCAGGAGTTTTGAGGTACGGCAACCGGTCGTGAGGAAGAAACAGCTCAAACAAAGAGCGGACAGCACAGATTTATTGTTCATCTTTCGGCGTTTCCAGGTATGTTTTTTCGGCGATTTTCCGCTCCAGCGTTTGCGTGTTCTTGCCGGCTTCCTTCGCCTTAATCCACTGCTCCAGTCCTTTTTCCCGCTCTCCGGTCACATACAGGATGTCGCCGTAGTGGTCGAGCAGTTCCGGGCTGTTCGTCGTATCGTTCCGCAGTGCGTTTTCGATATAGACTTTGGCAAGCATGTAATTCCCCTTTACGAAGAAAACCCAGGCATACGTATCCAAATAGGTGGCGTTGTTCGGTTCGGCCTTGATGCATTGGGCGCTCATCCGTTCAGCCTTGTCCAGGTCCTTTTTTTCCAGCGAAAGGAAGTAACTGTAATTGTTCAGGACAGGGATGTTCCGCTCGTTGTATTTCAATGCTTCTTCATACGCGGCAAAGGCTTCGTCGGGTTGCTTCATCTGGTAACGGATGTCGCCGATTTGTCCGTAAAAGTCGGAACGCAACGGACGGTTCGACTCCGGAATGATCTTCAACCCTTCGTAATACGTGTCAATTGCATCCTGATAGCGTTGTAACTGATTGTATGCGATGCCCAGATAATAGTAATATTCCGTCGCTTCGGGAAAGAGTTCCCGGCATTTCAGACAGATGCGGACGGCTTCCTCCACATGCTGTTGCAGGAAAGCGAGATTCAGGAGTTGTTGCCAGGCACGTTCGTTGTCGGGAGCCATTTCGGTTGCCAGTTGAAACTGGAAATGCGCCTCTTCCAAACTTTTCTGATATACCAGCAGCGTGCCGTAAAACAGTTTCAGTTCGACATCTTCGGGATGTTGTTCCAGCAGCGTCCGGAAGAGTACATTGGCGATTTTCATTTCATCGCTGGACTGCTGCAGGCGCTGGATGTAGCGGGAAAGAATCCCGACTTTGATTTCCACATCCAGCTTTTCGTTGATCAGCGCCGCGTGTATCTGTGCTTCCGCCGAGTCCGTCCGGCCGATGGTGGCATAGTAGTTGGCCATGGAAACGGTGTAATAGGGGCTTTCCGGGTCGATGGCACTGGCTTTTTGATAACATTCCAAGGCGCGGTCGGTTTCTTTCCGTTCCAGATAGAGATCTCCGATCAGGATAAGATAGCGCGCATCGCCGGGATATTTGGCTGCCAGTTTCTTCAGTTCGTCAAATGCTTTTTCCGGCTGTTCCAGTTCCATGTACAATCTGTACTTCTGCATGGAGAGCGGTTCGCTCATGCCGGTCATTTCTTCCAGAAGATCAAACCTCCGGATGGCCTCGTCCATGTCTCCTTTCCGGGTGAGGGCTTCAGCCAGGTAATAATTCAGTTCGATCTTCTCCGGATGCGCCCTGACCAATTCTTCGTAAGCCTCTGCCGCTTCCCCAAACATGTCCAAGTTCAGGAAAATGGAGGCGAGCGCCAGTTTGTAGGTGAAATTTTCCGGACTGCTGGCAACGGCTTTCTTCAGGTATGAAACGGCTTTTTCCGGCTGGTCCGTTTGCAGATAAAACGACGAAAGTTCAAAAAGTGTGGCCGCTGAAGTGGAATCTATTTCAAGACAGTGTTTAAAGACTTCATAAGCGGCATCAAACTTGCCTGCATTTTTCAGACTGATCCCTTCATAGAAAAAATAATCCAGTTTCCGCTGGACGGAAGGCCGGATTGTTTTTGACTGCACCGGATGCGGTTGCCCGGCAGAGAGCGTCTCTGCCGCAAGGCAAAGAAGCGAGCTGATTACAAGAAGCGTATGTTTCATAAGCAAAGCTATTTTGTATTGTCGATCATCGTCATCTATCTTCCCGTATGACCGAATCCGCCCGTGCCGCGTTCCGTATCGTTCAAAACCTCTTCCGGCTGCCACTCTGCGGAAGCATGTGAAGCGATTACCATCTGGCAGATACGTTCGCCATCGTGGACGACGAACGGTTCGGAAGAAAGGTTCACCAGAATAATACCGATTTCGCCCCGGTAGTCGGCATCAATGGTTCCCGGCGTGTTGAGCAGCGTGATGCCATGCTTGAGCGCCAGTCCGCTGCGCGGGCGCATCTGCGCTTCGTAACCTTCCGGCAATGCGATGTATAAACCCGTCGGGATTCGTTTCCGCTCCAGCGATTTCAATTCGACAGGCTCTGACAGGCTGGCTCGAATATCCATTCCCGCCGACAAAGGCGTTTGATATTGTGGCAGCGGATGGCGTGATTTGTTGACGATTTTTATTTTCATAGAACAACGTTCTCCTGTTTGTGCCGTCAAAGGTACGACTTTTTTTTTTATCTTTGTTGTGTATTAAAGGGATTGAGTCATGGAACAGTTGGTTGAAATCGCGAATTTTGCTCAAGGTGAAACGGCAGAAATGCTGGCTTCCCTGCTCAGGGCGGAAGGAATTGCCTGCACGACTCGCAATGAGGTGAGCAGCCGGGTATTTGGTGGCGGTGTGGACATCGGCGTTCGTGTGGAAGTATTGGAACACAACGTGCCGCGCGCAGTCGAAATAATGAAGGACAGCGGCTTTTCGCAGCCGGAAACAGAGGATGCGAACACGGCGGAAGCCTCTACGGGATTGGCCCGTTACTTTTCCCTCCTGCGAAAACATATCATTATCCTGACAGCCATCATAGCCGGTATGCTGGCCATACTGGCAGGTCTTCATCTGTTCATGCATTAATTTACAGTTCTATCATGGCACGCCGCAAAATCACTTCCGGTCAAACCGTCTGTATCATTACCCTGTGGGGTATCCTGTGTTACATGTTGCTGACGTACAGCAAAACCATTAATTTCTATACGGTTTTTGTCATAGTCGCATCCGCTGTCACGGTGTTTGTCCCGATATATAAAAGCCGGAGAAAACAGTAATATCGGAACAGTCGATTAGACCATTACACCGAAATCACAATTGATCATTACATGTTATCCGTCGGGCGCCTGATCCAATGCGGATCGGTTGCCTGATCCAATGCAGATCGGCAGCCCGATCTAATGCGGATCGGCATCCCGATCCGATGCAGAGGGGCTGCCCGATCCGGTGCAGAGAGGTTGCCCCTTCCGGTGCACGGCGGCGCCGCCACAGCGAGGGCCATCAGGCGGCCCTGTCGGCGAGGGATAAGCCCGGATGCTTTATCTTTTATTACGGTTTCTATTCCGCGAGCGAATGAATGACCAGCCCCGAACGCAGTTTAGGTTCGAACCAGGTTGTTTTGGGAGGCATGATGTTTCCCGAATCGGCAATGCGGATGATCTGCTGCATGGAGACGGGATACAGCGCCAGCGCCATTCGCATTTCTCCGCTGTCGACGCGGCGTTTCAGTTCGCCCGGACCGCGGATGCCACCCACAAAATCAATCCGTTTGTCGGTACGCAGATTTTTAATGTTCAGAATCTCGTCCAGTATCAGGTTCGACGAGATTGTCACATCCAGTACGCCAATCGGATCGCTGTCGTCATATGTTCCTTCTCTGGCCGTAAGTGCATACCACCGTCCGCCCAGATAGAGGGAAAAGCGGTGTAACCGTTCCGGCTTGAATGGCTCGCTGCCTTTCTCTTCCACGAGGAAGTTTTTTGCCAGCTTCCGAAGAAAAACTTCCTCCGTCAGCCCGTTCAGGTCTTTCACCAGGCGGTTGTAGTCGATAATTGTCAGTTGGCTGGCCGGGAAGCAGACGGCCATAAAGAAGTTGTATTCCTCGTCGCCGCGATGCGCCGGGTTCAGCCGGGCTTTTTCCGCACCGACCAGCGCGGCTGCCGCCGAACGGTGGTGGCCGTCGGCAATGTAGAACGAGGGGATGGAGGCAAAGGTTTCCGTGATCAGGGCGATGTCGGCGTCGTCGGTGACGGTCCAGAACGTATGACGGAAGTTTTCCGGCTGTGCAACAAAATCATACTCCGGCTTTGTCTGCGTCGTACAGCGCGACACCAGTTCGTCAAGCGTCGCATGGTCGGGATAGGCAAAGAAAACCGGCTCGATATTGGCGTTGCTGTTGCGCACGTGCTTCATCCGGTCTTCTTCCTTGTCACAGCGTGTCAACTCGTGCTTTTTGATACTTCCGGCCAGGTAGTCGCCTACATACGCGCAGACGACCAGTCCGTACTGGGTCTTTCCGTTCATGGTCTGGGCGTAGATGTAGTACTGTTCCCTGTCGTCCTGCACCAGCCATCCGCTGGCGCGAAAGCGGTTGAAATTGGTGACGGCCCGGTCATAGACGGCCGGGGAGTGTTCGTCTGTTCCCGCCGGAAAATCAATTTCCGGCTTGATAATGTGATACAGGGAATATTTATTCCCTTTGGCTTCTTCGCGTGCTTCGTCCGAGTTGAGTACGTCGTAGGGACGCGAAGCCATCCGTTCTGCCAGTTCTCCGGGAGGACGGATGCCCCTGAATGGTTTTACTCTCATGTATTTGTCAGTTGACCCGGCAGGTTTCGTTTCCGTTTTTCAGGAAGTCCACGATTTGCCTGGCGGCGGCGATTCCGGCGTTGATATTGGCTTCGGCCGTCTGGGCGCCCATCTTTTTCGGCGTACTGAAGTAGCGTCCGGGAAATTTTTCCATCATTTCGGCATGACTGGATGGAGCAATGTCGCTAAGGTATTTGAAATCCTGGCGCTCCTCCATGATGCTGATCAAATCGGCTTCGTGAATCACTTCCTTGCGGGCGGTGTTGATCAGCATGGCGCCCACGGGCATCTTCGAGAGCAATGCGTAATTGATGGCGTTTGCGGTTTCGGCCGTTGCCGGGAGATGCAGTGAAATAAACGGACATGCCGCATACAGTTCTTCCGCCGAAGGCAGGGCTTTTATGCCTTCCCTTTCAATTGCTTCCGCCGGATAAAATGCATCGAACGCGCAGATTTCCATACCGTATCCGTCGGCGATGCGCGCCACGTTGCGACCTACATTTCCAAAGGCATGAATACCCAGTTTCTTGCCTTTCAGTTCGGTTCCCGATGTGCCGTTGAAGAAGTTGCGCACGCCGTACACCATCAGGCCAACGGCCAGTTCGGCCACCGCATTGGCGTTTTGTCCCGGCGTATTCATCACGCAAACGTTGTGAGCCGTGGCTGCCGCCAGATCCACATTGTCGTAACCGGCGCCTGCGCGTACGATGATTTTCAGTTGTTTGGCGGCATCAAACGTTTCGCCGTCGATGCGGTCACTGCGGATGATGATGGCCTCCACATGGTGGACTGCTTCCAGCAACTGCGCTTTCTCCGTGTATTTCTCCAGGAGTTTCAATTCCAGGCCTGCCGCTTCGACCGTCTCGCGGATACGGTTTACCGCTGCGGCGGCAAATGGTTTGTCTGTAGCTATTAGTACTTTCATAAAAAAATAAACCCGTTAAACGGTTTGTTCAAACGATTTCATTGCCTCGACCAGCGTTTCCACACTGCTTTTCGGCATGGCATTGTAGATGGATGCACGGAAACCGCCTACCGAACGGTGTCCCTTGATGCCGACGATGCCGCGTGCCGAAGCATATTCATTGAATGAGCTTTCCAGCGTCCTGTATTCCTCGTTCATCACAAAACAGACATTCATCAGGGAGCGGTCTTCGACGGCAGCCGTACCTGTAAACAGGCGGTTCCGGTCAATTTCGTCGTACAGAATCGTCGCCTTTTCGATGTTCTTCTGCCGTATCACCGCAATGCCTCCCAGTTCCTTATACCATTTCAGTGTCTGCAATGCGGCATAAACAGGCACCACCGGCGGCGTATTATACATCGAGCCGCTGTTTACATGAATCCGGTAGTCCAGCATGGAGGGAATCGGGCGTTCTACCCTGCCCAGTGCGTCCCTGCGCACAATGACGACTGCTACACCCGAAGGCGCCAGGTTTTTCTGTGCTCCGGCGTAGATCACGTCAAACCTGGACACGTCTACCGGGCGGGCAAAGATATCCGACGACATGTCGGACACTAACGGTACCGGCACGTCCGGCAGATGATGCAACTCTGTTCCGAAGATGGTGTTGTTGGTCGTGATGTGAAAATACTCCGCCTCGGGCGAAATCGTATAATGCTTCGGGATGTACGAATAGTTCCTGTCTTTCGACGAAGCGACGACCTCCACTTCTCCAAAGATCTTCGCTTCCTTGATGGCCTTCGAGGCCCACGTACCGGAATCGAGATAGGCCGCTTTCTTGTTCAGTATATTATAGGGTACCATGCAAAATTGCAGACTCGCTCCGCCTCCAAGGAAAATGACATCATGCGATTCGGGAACATCCAGCAGTTCCCTTACCAGGGCACGCGCTTCGTCCATGACGGCGACAAATTCCCTGCTGCGGTGCGACACTTCCATCAATGACAATCCTGTGCCGGCAAAATTCTCTACAGCAGCCGCTGTATTTTTAATCGTGTACTCACTCAAAATCGAGGGTCCCGCATAAAAATTATGCTTCTTCATTATGTTTATTTGCTATGTTATTTAATTTGATAATACTCGTTTAAAAAGACGGGCAAAGGTAAAGATTTTTCTTAAATGCAGCCGTTTTGTCCTGAAGATTTTTCCCTGCTGAACCGGCTGAATCCTTTCTTGAGGCGCCGGACGGGGTTGAAGGTTGTTACCCCCATTACAGTTCATGAAAGTTCCCGAATTTTCATCCGTTGCATACCGGCTCACCGGCAAAACCCTGTGTTCACGCATGGTTGCTGCCTGTCTTTTCTCCGGCGTTGAAGAGAGACACTTCCTGTTCTGCATCAGGAAGATACAGGCAAGCGTTATTACCTGCCAAGTAGCAGCGTTGCTACCTGTCGAGTAGTAGCATTACTACCTGTCGAGTAGTAGCATTACTACCCGTCGAGTAGTAGCGTTACTACCTGTCGAGTAGTAGCGTTGCTACCCGGCGAGTAGCAGTGCTGTGAAGCGTCTCTTCGTAGCGTTACGAGCTGCCTCAAATATTCAGCATATTTTGCGGAAGCATGTCGGGAGCTGTTTTTGGCGATGGACGGGCGAGTTGCTCTCCGCCGGTATAATCCGAACCGTACACGGGTTTTTACGGGTGAGCCGAAAACAGGGCTTACACCGCTTGAAAACAAAAAAAGAGGCTGCCTCGTTTTGAGGCAGCCCGTCACATCACAATAAAAAACACTCAACCACATTAAAACCAAAAAATCATCCGTTTGTTTCCGCTGTTTCTGTAGTTTCCGTTGTTTCGGGCGCTGCCGCTGCCGCTTCCCGGGCTGCTGCTGCGGCTTCGGCAGCTTCGGCGGCCTGAGCAGCTTTCTTTCGGGCTACCGCTTCGGCCTTGGCCCTGTTGGATTCCTTTTCTGCATCCAAACGCGCTTTGTTTGCCTCTCTGGCCGTTTCGCGGTCTTTGTCCTTGACGGCTTGCAGGGACTGCTTTTTTGAAGTCAGCCATGCCTCAAACTTCGCTTCGGCGGCGGCTTCGTCAAATGCACCCTTCTTTACGCCTTCCAGCAAGTGCTTTTTCAAGCGCACGCCCTCGCGCGAAAGAATCGTGCGCGCCGTGTCGGTCGGCTGTGCACCTGTCTGTAACCAATACAAAGCTCTCTCGAAATTCAAATCTATTGTAGCAGGATTTGTGTTCGGATTATATGAACCTATCCTTTCAATAAACTTTCCATCCCGTGGAGCCCTGCTGTCTGCGACAACGAGCTGGTAAAAGGCATATCCTTTCCGCCCGTGTCTCTGCAATCTGATTTTTGTTGCCATTTTATCTGAATCGTTTAAAATTTGTATTAGCGGGGGCAAAGGTAATAAAAAAACTAAATCCGTGTCTTTTCAAGCCGGATTATTTTTTTATTTTTGCGCCACCGGCGTTTTATTTACGTAGATTTGCGCCGCATACAGGAGATATTATGAGAAGATTGGTTTTATCCGGAATACGTTGGGTTTTTCTGCTTGCAGTCGGGGGAAGTGCCTGTGCACAGACGTATGAGGAGATGATTGAAAAAAGCTATGATTATGTGGATAAGAACGATTTGTCGGCTGCCGAGGAATGTCTGAAAGCTGCGATGCGGCTGAAACCGGGCAACGGGAATAACTATGCGTTGCTTACGAATCTGGGTACCATCCAGCGCCGTCAGGGGAAACTGGACGACGCGCTTGTGTCTTATACGGCAGCCTTGAACCGGCAGCCTAAAAATGAAGTGCTTCTTTCGAATCGTGCCGAACTGTACACCGAAATGAATGAAACGGAAAAGGCGATCAACGATTATCAGGTATTGCTTTCGGTTAATCCGCTGAACGAAGACGCCCTGTTTCACCGCGGTCTGCTCTACCTGGGGATGCAGCATCTTATTCCGGCTGAAGCGGATTTCGAGAAAATCCTCGACATCAACCGGGAAACCGTTCAGGGGCGGCTGGGCTATGCGTTGCTGGAAAAAGTCCGCAAGAATTATGACGGCAGCGAAATCATTCTTAATTATCTGATAGAGAAATGTCCCGACTACCTGCGCCTTTATGAGGAACGCGCCGAACTCTATCATCTGATGAACAAAAACGGACGGGCGATGGCCGATTTGAACAGGGTCTTTGACGAAGACCCCGCTCCTTCCGCCGAGTTGTATGTCCTGCGCGGGCGGGTCAAGCTGGCGCAATATGAAAAGGCTTCGGCGGCGATTGATTTCAAGAAAGCCCGGGCAATGGGTTATGATGCCGAAACGGTCGAAAAGTTACTGAAACAAACGTATTGATATAAAAATAGAGAAAACAATGGATTTTACAATCTTGATACCGATTCTGCCGTTCTGTTCATTTCTCTGGATCGGACTGTGCGGCAAACGAATGAAACCCCGGACGGCAGGCGCCGTCGGGACGGTGTCGATCGCACTGGTGACGGCGCTGGCCTGGGTAACGGCGGCGTGCTACTTCGGCGGCGGAAGGGCTGGAGACGGTACCTTCCCGACGCTCATGCCGTTCAATGTCACGTGGCTGCCTTTTACCGAGTCGTTGCACATCGACCTCGGTATCCTGCTTGACCCGATTTCGGTGATGATGCTCGTCGTCATTTCCACCGTCTCGCTGATGGTGCACATCTACTCGCTCGGCTATATGAAGGGTGAACGCGGTTTTCAGCGTTATTTCGCTTTCCTGTCGCTCTTCACCCTGTCGATGACAGGGCTGGTGATCGCAACCAATATTTTCCAGATGTACGTCTTCTGGGAACTGGTCGGCGTATCGAGCTACCTGTTGATCGGCTTCTACTATCCCCGTGCCACGGCCGTGGCGGCGGCGAAGAAGGCGTTCATCGTGACTCGCTTTGCCGACCTGGGTTTTCTGGTCGGTATCCTGATCTACGGATACAGTACCGGTTCTTTTGCCTTCACGCCGCAGACACAGGCGCTGGCGGCTGCCGGTGCGATGATACCGCTGGCGCTGGCGCTGATGTTCATCGGCGCCGCCGGCAAGAGCGCCATGTTCCCGCTGCACATCTGGCTGCCCGACGCCATGGAAGGCCCGACGCCCGTCAGCGCGCTGATTCACGCGGCAACGATGGTCGTATCGGGCGTCTATCTGGTCGCGAGGCTCTTCCCGCTGTACATCGGCCATGCGCCCGACGTTCTGCACGGGGCCGGCTATGTCGGCGCCTTTACGGCGCTTTTTGCCGCCGTCGTTGCCTGCACGCAGACCGACATCAAACGTGTGTTGGCCTTTTCCACCATCTCGCAGATCGGCTTCATGATTGTCGCGCTGGGAGTGTGCACCTCCGCCGACGCGCACGAGGGCGGACTGGGATACATGGCTTCCCTGTTTCACCTCTTCACACATGCCTTCTTCAAGGCGCTGCTCTTCCTCTGCGCCGGCGCCGTCATTCATGCCGTCCACTCCAACGAGATGAAGGATATGGGCGGACTGCGGAAATTCCTGCCCGTAACGCATGTGACGTTCCTGATTGCGTGTCTGGCAATTGCGGGGATTCCGCCATTCAGCGGTTTTTTCTCGAAGGATGAAATACTGACGGCCTGCTTCCGGTTCAGCCCGGTGATGGGCGTGCTGATGAGCTGCATTGCCGTGCTGACGGCGTTTTACATGTTCCGCCTGTATTTCCGGATTTTCTGGAACAGGACGTATGACGCCGCCCGTCACACGCCACACGAAGCGCCGCGTACGATGACCGTTCCGCTGATTGTGCTGGCCGTGCTGACGTGCGCGGCGGGATGGATACCTTTCGGCCGGTTCGTCAGCAGCAGCGGCGAGGCTTATGCAATTCACCCGAACGCCGTTGTGGCGGCTGTCAGCGTCTGTGCGGCAACCGTGGCCATCGGACTTGCCTCCGTGATGTACAAAAAACCGGCCGACAGACAGGTTACACGCTTCCGGCGCCTGTACCGCGCGGCGTATCGACGCTTCTATATGGATGAAGTTTACCAGTTCGTCACTCACCGGATTATCTTTGCCTGCATCTCCACGCCGATAGCCCGGTTCGACCGGTATGTAGTTGACGGCTTTATGAACGGACTGGCGCGCGTGACGAATACGGTCGGCTTCCGTATCCGGGGGCTGCAGAGCGGAAACGTACAGCAGTATACAATGGTATTCCTGATCGGAGCGCTGGTGCTGGTTACGGCTTTATTGCTCGCATCAAGATAACAGCGGCATGAACAGGATATTATATTTCCCGCATTTACGGTCGACCGGCGGCCAACCCAAGTGCGACACACTCATCCGCCCGGACGAGACACACTCATTCGTCCGGGTGCGACATTCCCATTTGCCCGGGTTGTTTTCCGCGGCTTCGAATGGAATATTTTTCAACCATTAAAGTAAAACAGTTATTAAGAAAATATACGTGATATGGATATAAACTTTCTGTCTTTGTTTGCAGTGATTCCCCTGCTGATGATGCTGGGGCTGTGGGCGGCGCGGGGAATGAAACAAATCCGCGTGGTGATGGTCACGGGCGCAAGTGCACTGCTGGCGCTGGCCGTCACGCTGGCGTTTCTCTATCTCCACCGGCGAGCCGGGGGCGACACGGCTGAAATGCTGTTTACCGCCAGTCAGGTCTGGTATGCCCCGCTGCATATCCGGTACGCCGTCGGCGTGGACGGGATTTCGGTTGTCATGCTGCTGCTGTCGGCCGTCATTGTTTTTACGGGTACGTTTGCCTCATGGCGCATGCAGCCGCTGACCAAAGAGTTTTTCATGTGGTTCTGCCTGCTGAGCGAGGGCGTGTTCGGCTTTTTTATCTCGCTCGATCTGTTTACCATGTTCCTCTTCTACGAGGTGGCGCTGATTCCGATGTATTTGCTGATCGGCGTCTGGGGCAGCGGCAGGAAGGAATATTCCGCGATGAAACTGACGCTGATGCTGATGGGCGGATCAACGCTGATACTGACGGGCATCCTGGGCATTTATTTTGGCGCGGGAGCGACGACGATGCACCTGACCGAACTGGCGCAGGCACACCTGCCTGTCGAGATACAGCGCGTCTTTTTCCCGCTAACCTTCGTCGGATTCGGCGTGCTTGGCGCCCTGTTCCCGTTCCACACGTGGAGTCCCGACGGTCATGCATCGGCACCTACGGCCGTCTCCATGCTCCATGCCGGCGTGCTGATGAAACTGGGCGGCTACGGATGCTTCCGCGTCGCCATCAGCCTGATGCCCGAAGCGGCACACGAGCAGGCGTGGATTTTCCTGATACCGGCAACGGTCGGCGTGGTATACGGCGCGTTTGCAGCCTGCGTACAGAAAGACCTGAAGTATATCAATGCCTATTCCTCGGTCTCGCATTGCAGTCTGGTGCTGTTTGCCCTCCTGATGATGACACGGACGGCCGTCACGGGCGCCGTGTTGCAGATGCTCTCGCACGGCCTGATGACGGCGCTCTTCTTCGCGCTGATCGGGATGATTTACGGCCGGACGCATACGCGGGACATACGCGAGATGAGCGGACTGATGAGTATCATGCCCTTCCTCTCGGTCGGCTATGTGATTGCCGGTCTGGCGAACCTCGGACTGCCGGGGCTGAGCGGGTTCGTGGCCGAGATGACGGTCTTCGTCGGCGCCTTCGAGATGAACGGCACGTTTCACCGTACGCTGACCATCCTCGCCACCACATCCATTGTGATTACGGCCGTCTATATCCTGCGACTGACAGGGAAAATCCTGTACGGAGAAACGGAAAACTCCGCACACCTGAAACTGACGGATGCCACGTGGGACGAGCGCCTGACGCTGATTTGCCTGATTGTGGCCATTGCCGGGCTGGGGCTGGCGCCGTTCGGCATCAGCCGGATCGTGAGCGAAAGCATAGGGCATGTCATTGCGTTGAATTAAAAACCGATAAACGAAAAAAAACAGATGGATTACAGTCAATTTTTATCCATGCGTCCGGAACTGTCGCTGATGGTCGTGACGGTCGTGCTGTTTCTGTACGACCTGTATGCCACCGGACAGCGGGCGCGCAGCCGGTTTCACCCGCTGGCATGCAGCTTGCTGGCTATACATGTGGCGGTCAACCTGATTCCGCAGCCGGAATCGCTGAGTCTGTTCGGCGGCATGTACCGTTATGTCCCGCTGATGAGCGTCGTCAAGACCATCCTCTCCGCCGGCACGCTGATGGTCGTCATGCAGGCCGCCCCGTGGTTGCGTCGCGACGACACGGAACACAAGCGCGGCGAGTTCTACGTCCTGACGCTCTTCACGCTGCTGGGAATGTTTTTCATGGTTAGCGCCGGTCATTTCCTGACCTTTGTGCTGGGATTCGAGCTGGCGTCCGTTCCGATGGCATGTCTGGTGGCGTTCGACAAGTACAGACACCATTCAGCCGAAGCCGGCGCCAAATACATCCTCTCGGCCATGTTCTCGTCTGGACTGATGCTCTACGGCATTTCCTTTATCTACGGCACGACGGGCACGCTCTACTTCGACGATGTGACGGACCGCCTGACAGGCACGCCGCTGCAAATCATGGCGCTCGTCTTCTTCTTTGCCGGACTGGGATTCAAGATTTCGCTCGTGCCGTTTCACCTCTGGACGGCCGACGTCTACGAAGGTGCGCCAACGCAGGTGACGGCCTACCTGTCGGTCGTCTCCAAGACGGCCGCCGTATTCACACTGATGGTGATTTTCCTCAAGGTTTTTGCCCGGATGGTACCCCTCTGGCAGGACATGCTCTACTGGATCATCATTGCCACCATCACCGTGGCCAACCTGTTCGCCATCCGCCAGCAGAACCTCAAACGCTTCTTCGCCTTCAGCAGTATCTCGCAGGCGGGCTACCTGATGCTGGGCGTGATAAGCGGCCAGGCCGACGGACTGACGTCGCTCGTATTCTACGCACTGGTCTATCTGGCAGCCAATCTGGTCATCTTTGGCATCCTCGCGGCGATTGAACAGCAGACGGACGGCAAAATCAATCTCACGGATTACAACGGCCTCTACCGAACCAACCCGCGCCTGACGCTCCTGATGACGCTGGCGCTGTTTTCGCTGGCCGGCATACCGCCCTTTGCCGGTTTTTTCAGCAAGTTCTTCATCTTCATGGCGGCATTTCGGGCCGGGTTCGGCGTGCTGGTGTTTATTGCCGTAATAAACACGGTGATTTCGCTCTACTACTATCTGCTGGTGATCAAGGCAATGTATATCCGGCCCGGCGAACAGCCGGTTGCCCCTTTCCGCAGCGACCGCTACACGCGGCTGAGTCTGATTCTCTGCACTGTCGGCATACTGGCCTTCGGTATCATCAGTTCGGTATACGGGTGGATAGACGGATTCGGAGCTTTTTAAAAGGAGGTAAAAATAAAATGCCGCTTATCCGGCATCCTGTAACCTGTAACCTGAGTTCGGGTTCTCCGCTCTGAAAACGGGACAGATACACGCCCGCACCTTGGGCATGGCGTGTCACGCCACATCCGCAGGCAGAAACCCCAGTGTCATCAAGTGAAGAAAAACCGGATGATACGGATGGAGTTAAAAAAAACCGAAGGGTTCCCCCGTTTCATAGAAAAGAAGAGGTTTAAAGGGATATACGACCCATGTGATTGATAGACCGGAAGCGTAAGTAAGTCCGCAGACGGCGTAAGTGGACAGTCGGACGGCGTAAGTAAACTGTTAGACGGTGTAAGTAAACTGTCGGATGGCGTAAGTAAACAGTCAGACGGCGTAAGTGGACAGTCAGATGGTGTAAGTAAACAGTCGGACGGTGTAAGTGGACAGTCAGACGGCGTAAGTGCAATGTCATCAAGTGAAGGATGATTCGTCCCGATAACAGACGTTTATCCATGGAGTGAATTTCGAAGGGTCGCCCGCTATACGCCGGAGGCGTTTTCTTTTCGATAACCCCGTACAGGCGCAGCACAGTGCGGAGTTATCGAGAGGGTTACACCTCCGGCGTACAGCGGGCGACTCATTCTTTTAACTCCATCCTTGTCACCCATTTTTGCTTCACCTGATGACAAGGGGAAGGATGGTACGGCGCTGCCGAAATTCACGGTTTATTAAAGCGGTAAAGGCACGGACAGAGGATCGCTTTTCCTGATATTTTCGCCTTTTTCTTATGTCGGACTCACGTTAAATATACTTAATCCGCTTGGGGGCTGTCGAAATTCATGCTATGTTTGTAACACGTTTATTATGAAAAGTAACACGATCAGGCATTCTGCTTTCGTACCGGACATGTGAATGAGGGCATGTCAATGATTCGGTAAGGGACTTTCATAGAGGCGATCTCATGATTTTATAGACACTAAACAGAAGTTCGGTTTATGGCAAAACGTATTTTTATTTTCGGTTTTTTATTTTCCGTTTCGGCAAACCTTTTGGCTCAGGAAGACAGTACGATTCTCCGGAGCATTGATGAAGTGGTGGTAACGGCTACCCGCGTGCGTACCAGCCGCAACAATGTGCCGATGAC
Source organism: Tannerella sp. (assembly GCA_031276675.1). Lineage (GTDB taxonomy): Bacteria > Bacteroidota > Bacteroidia > Bacteroidales > Tannerellaceae > Tannerella. The sequence goes on along the minus strand of JAISMO010000110.1, from coordinate 6,353 downwards.
CCTGTCGGTGATCAATCGCGAGGAGATTGAGGAAAGCAGCGAGTCGGCGCTGCTGCCGGTCCTGAGCGGGCGCGTACCCGGCATGTTTGTGACGCGGCGCGGCGTGGCCGGTTTCGGCGTCGGCAGCAGCGGTGCAGGCAGTATAACCCTGCGGGGTACAGGTGTCGGCAACGAGTTGCTGGTGCTTATCGACGGCCACCCGCAGTATATGGGTATCATGGGCCACCACATGGCGGATGCCTATGTGGCGTCGGATGTGGAAAGGGTTGAAGTGATTCGGGGGCCGGCCTCCATTCTCTACGGTTCCAATGCGATGGGCGGCGTGATCAATATCATCACCCGCCGGCAGGAGGCCGATGGGCGGATCATCAATGGACGGGTCATGTACGGCTCGTACAATACGCAGAAATATCAGGCCGGCGCGGGATGGAAAAAGGGCCGGTTCAGCGGACTGGTCTCCGTCAATCATGACCGTACGGACGGCCACCGCAGGAATCAGTTTGACCAGGATCGCAAAAACGCCCGCTTTCAAATCACCAACGGCTATGCGAAGCTGGGTTATCAGCTCTCCGGTCGTTTCCAGGCGTGGGGCGATGTGAGTCTGGCTTCTTTCGAGACGCAAAGCCCGGGGCCGGCCTCCAATCCGCTGTTCGGCAATGTCGCCAATATCCTTAGGGGCGTGGCGTCCGCAACGCTGGAAAACATGTACGAAAAGACCGGCGGCGCCTTCAAGGTCTTCTATAATTTCGGCGACCACAAGATTGACGACGGCTACTCGAACGGCGGTACGCCGAGCAGTTTCCATTTCCGCTCCAACGACCATAATTACGGCATCACCTGGTATCAGGCGTTCCGTTTCTTCGAGGGAAACCTGCTGACGGCGGGCTTCGACTGGAAAAACTTCGGCGGACGCGCACGGGATGCGTACAAGGACCGCACGACGCCGGACAGGGTCTGGGCGGATACTTCGCTGTATGAAATAGCCGGTTACCTCGTGATGCAGCAAACGCTGTTCGGGAAACTGACACTGAACGCGGGGATGCGTCTGGAAAACAGCGAACAGTTCGGCCACGAATGGATTCCGCAGGCCGGACTGGCCTTTCGTCCGTTCCGCCATACGGTGCTGAAAGCCTCCCTGTCGAAAGGCTTTCGCAGTCCCAACATTCAGGACCTGTACTACCTGGCAGGCTGGGCCGGTCACAACCCGGACCTGAAGCCGGAACGGATGAACAGTTTTGAGCTTTCCGCCGGGCAGTCGCTGCCGGACCGGCGGCTGTCGGCCGAACTGACCTGGTATACTGCCAAAGGTTCCAACATCATCGTCGCCGACTGGTCGAACGGCTATCCGCCCACCAAATACAATTCGGGCACGTTCGGGAACAGGGGCGTTGAATTTTCACTGAACTGGAATGTGCTGAAAAATCTGCGACTCTACGGCAACTGTTCCTTCCTCCACATGGATCAGATCATCGAATATTCCCCGGAGCAGCAGATATACCTCTCGGCATCCTACCGCTGGAAGCAATGGGGCCTCAGCGCCGGTTATCACGGCGTGAAGGGCCTTCATAACAACCCCGAAGAGCTGGAAGGCAAGGTCTCCTACGGTCTGCTGGATGCCCGGCTCTCCTGCCGTCCGTCGGCCTGGCTGGAACTGTTCGTCAAGGGCGAAAATCTTACCGACCGCGCCTACCAGACCCGGTTCGACTATCCCATGCCCGGCCTCACGGTATTCGGAGGCCTCAACGTCGCATTGAAATAATCATTGCCTTTAATCCTGTTTTTATGCGTCGATTACTGTTTGTCGGGATATGCTGGTTGACGGGCTGCCTGTTTGCGGCGGCCCATTCGGGAAAGGCCCGCTTCCATGTGTTAATAGATACCGACGGCGCGGCAGACGACCTGCGCGCCATCTGCATGTTGCTGGGCAACCGGGAGGTGGAAGTCCTGTCCGTCACCACTTCCGAAGGCGCCCTGAAGCCCGCTGTGACTGCACGGAAAGTGACCGCCCTGTTGCATCACTTCCATCACGAAGGCATTCCGGTGGGAGAGGGGCGTCCGTTAAACATCCCTCCGCCGGCCTGGCGGCCACATTCGGAAGAGGCCCTCTGGGGCGACACGGCCAACCTGACGGCTGTTCCGCAGCAGGCAACGGAGTTGCTTGTTCACACGATTGAAAATGAAGACGAACGGGTGACATTCATCTGCCTTGGCCCGTTGACGAATCTCCATGATGTGCTGGTCGAACGTCCCGAACTGAAGGAGCGTATCGAACAGGTCATCTGGTACAACAGTTCGGCGCAGCCGCTGCAGGGCGCCAACTACGGGGCCGACCCCGCTTCGGCCGACCATGTGCTGGCTTCGGGCATTCCCGTCCGCATCGTCTCCGCTGGCGAGCAGCATCCCCTGCCGGTGAATGCGCAGTACCTGGAGATGATTTCAGGCATTGAGCAGGAGTATGCCCGGCACATCGTCCGGACACACAGCGCCGGCGCGTTCCGTCCGGTGGTTGCTTCCGGACACATGCAGGCGTGGGACGACTGGGCAGTGCTCTACCTCTTTGCTCCCGAACTGTTCGACAGCCTTGCCGTGGCGCCCGGAATCACCGCCCATCGCCCGGCAGAGGCTCAGTCCGTCGTTCGGGCGAGAGCAGCCATTGTTCGGATACTGACCGGCAAGCCCGACAGCGAGAGCCGTGTCTTCTACGGCTTTCCCGAAGACCCCGGCCTTTATGCGGCAGACGTTGCGCCGCTGGTTCGCGACCTGATCGCGAGGCACGGACGGAGTGAATGGCGGGCGGGCGTGCTGACCAGCGAACTGCACGGTCATCTGGGCATCTACGCCGTCATCGGCGTGAAAATGGGTATTCGCGCCCGCGAATATTTCAACATTGGAGTGGACGACATCGAAGTGACGAGTTATGCCGGTTTGCGACCGCCTGTCAGCTGCCTGAACGACGGCCTGCAGGTCAGCACCGGCGCAACCCTCGGACACGGACTTATCCGCGTCTCGCCGGAAGAGCGCGTCTCGCCGGAAGCGACCTTTACGTTCAAGGACAGGACGCTGCGGCTGCGGCTGAAGCCGACGTATGCGCAACAAATCCGTCGGGACGTGGAGGAAGGCATCCGTCTGTACGGCAATCTCACCGAGGCCTACTGGACGCATATCCGCACGCTGGCCCTTCGTTACTGGCAGGCGTTTGACCGCCATGAACTGTTCGAAATCCGCTGAGACCGTAAAGAAGCAGACGTTATATGAAAAAACAAAGGGGACTACTGTAAAAGCAGTCCCCCTGTCTGTTGTGATTTTGCCGTTTCGCTCTTAGAGTATTCCGGTGTCGGTCAGGATTTGATTGACCTTGCGGGTGGCGTCGGCCGAAGCCTTGAACGCTTCCTTTTCCGTATCGGAAATCGGAAATTCCACGATCTTCTCCCAGCCGCCTCCGCCCAGCAGAACGGGTACGCCGATCACCAGGTCTTTTTCTCCGTATTCCCCTTCCACCGGCACGCCGCAGGGGATGATGCGCTTCTGATCCCGGATAACGGCTTCGGCCATCGTTGCGGCAGCAGCGCCCGGAGCATACCAGGCCGATGTGCCCAGCAAACCGGTCAGCGTTGCGCCGCCGACTTTGGTGGCCGCCGCTACTTCATCCAGCTGTTCCCCGGACAGGATCGTACGAACCGGCACGCCCCTGCAGGTGGCCAGCGATACCAGCGGCACCATGGTCGTATCGCCGTGGCCGCCAATGACCGTGGCTTCAATATCGTTCGGATTTGCGTTCAGCGCCTGACTCAGGTAGTATTTAAACCTGGAACTGTCCAGGGCGCCACCCAGTCCCAGCACCCTGTTGCGCGGCAGTCCCGAAATCCGGGCTGTCAGGTAGCACATCGGATCCATCGGGTTACTGACAATGATCAGGGTGGCGTCCGGAGAACAGTTCAACACTTGCTCCACCACCGATTTCACGATGCCGGCGTTGACGCCGATCAATTCCTCGCGCGTCATTCCGGGTTTGCGGGGAAGTCCCGAGGTGATAACGACCACTTCGGAACTGGACGTTGCGGCATAATCGCCCGTCACGCCCCTCACTCTGGACTGAATGCCCAATAAAGCGGCCGTCTGCATAATGTCGATTGCCTTGCCTTCCGACACGCCCTGCCTGATGTCAAGCAATACGATTTCCGATGCTACATTACGGGTAGCAAGCACGTCTGCACAGGTCGCTCCTACGTTTCCCGCGCCGATTACTGATACTTTTTTTGACATAACGCTCTGTATTTAATGTATGTAATAAAGTTTTATAACGCCCGCAAAGGTACGCAGGCATTTTTTAATATGGAACTGTTTCCGGATATAAATTCTCCGGCAGACCGTCCAGCCATGCGGGATGCCCTTTTTTTTGCGTATTTTTGCCGCATGAAAGTATACAGTTTTGATGAAGTGATTGAACGGCAGGGTACGGACTGCCTCAAATACGATCGCCTGGACAGGTATTTCGGGAAAAAGAACCTGATGCCGTTCTGGGTGGCAGACATGGATTTCCGTACACCCGACTTTATTGTCGACGCGCTGAAACAGCGGTGTGAACATCCCGTTTTCGGCTACACGTTCCCCTCCGACTCCTACGCCGAAAGCATCCGGCGCTGGATACATGCGTTATACGGATGGGAAGTGCGGAGCGAATGGCTCAGTTTTATCCCCGGCGTGGTGAAGGGAATTGCACTGGCGCTGGAATACTTCACCCGTCCGGGCGACGGAGTGATTATCCAGCCTCCCGTCTATCATCCCTTCCGCATCGTGCCCGAGTCGCTGCAACGGCGAGTCGTATACAATCCGCTGCGTTTGAGCAACGGCGTCTACGAAATGGACTTCGACCACCTGGAGTCGGTCATCGACAGGGATTGCAAGGCGCTGATCCTCTCCAGTCCGCACAATCCGGGCGGCATCGTCTGGACAAGAGAGACGCTGCAAAAGCTGGCGGAAATATGCCACCGACGCCGTCTGCTTGTGCTTGCCGACGAGATACACGCCGAAATGGTCTGGCCTGCCTTCACGCACCATGCTTTTCCAACCGTGTCGAGCGAGGCCGCGGAATGCAGTATCGTCTTCATGGCGCCCAGCAAAACGTTCAACATCGCGGGAATCGTATCCTCCTACGCCGTCGTTCCGAACGACGCGCTGCGCCGGGCATTTTATACCTTCCTCAAGGCCGGAGAGTTTCACGAGGGAACCATCTTTTCCTACATAGCCGCCACGGCAGCCTATACGCACGGTGCGGAATGGCGGCGTCAGATGCTGGAGTACGTAATGGGAAACATGGCGCTGGTCGATACCTTTCTCGCGGAGCATCTCCCGCAGATCAAACTCTACCCGCCGCAGGCTTCTTTCCTGGCCTGGCTGGACTGTCGCGAACTGGGGCTGTCGCAGCAGGAACTTGTCCGGCTGGTGGAAGACAAAGCGGGTCTTGCCTTTAACAACGGCGTCACCTTCGGCAAGGAAGGAACGGGCTACATGCGAATGAATGTTGGCTGTCCGCGTTCGCGGGTCGAGCAGGCGCTTTTCGCCCTGAAAAAAGCGGTGAACAGCCTCTCCGCCTGTCGGCAATAAAAAAAAATTGGGCTGAAGCCCTTGCAAAACGAAGCGCTTCGGCGGTTCGCTCCGGGATTTGGCCCCATGTCGTCAGGCCTCTCCATCGGATTAAAATCGGCGGCCATGAGCAGGAATAGGGGCTGCCCCATAAGTCGGACAAGCGCCTTTTTCTATGCTTTTTCTTCGGGTCTGTATCTGAGAGTGATTTCAAATATTCGATTCTCAGAGACTTCAATTTACTTTTGATACAGCCCCATGAAAACAAAAATAAACCCGCTTCCGTCTATAAACGGAGGCATAATATAAACAGGAATCCGATATTCATCTTTGAAAAATAAGTGTGGTCCTGCAAGCTATACAACATGCATGAGGGAGGTAAGCGATGAAAAATCAATAAGATGTAACAGACAAACCTCATTTTCACCTGATTTTCCCTGCAAAACAACCACCGTAGCCCGAAGACGGCACGCACCTGATTGTCTTTTCCTGATTTAGGTTGACTGTTAGCCAGTCTTATCGCGTAGAAGAGTTGACTCGGATTAATAACTATACCTGATATTCGTTTACTTTCAATTGTTATGCCTGATATTTGTTTACTCCTCGAATTCTATCTCTGTCAGGGGTTGCCTTCCGGGCTACGCCCTCCAGTCAACCCCTGACAGGTGCGGCAAAGGTAAACCATTTCCAGCGATATCCAATTCCTCCAGCTTATTTTTTATGGCCTCATGCCGGTAACTTTTCCATCGCTTCGCTATCTCGCCCGTGCA
>JAISMO010000095.1 GCA_031276675.1 Tannerella sp. | reverse complement strand
ATGTCTTCCATCAAATGTTCCTTACTCCAATCTATGCGAGGATCTGTCAACTCTGTAAAATACTTTATCGGTGATTGCATAATGTTTTTTTGCAAAGCAAAAATGTTTTGTAAACTAATCCAAATGTTAAATTTAAGATGCGTTTGCCCTGATCTTGTTGATTAATATCCGGTGATATTCAAGTGTGGCGACGGAAGAGTTTTTTCTCAATAAAATTTCCTCCATAAACGATACGATAGAATACACGGCTGTTTCATCCCTGTTCCAATTTCTGACATCGTCGAGTGAGCGGCACTTGTCGGAAAGAACAAAGGCTTTCACTTCCCGAAACATGCACGTCACATTGCCGGTCACAAGGGGCGCACCGGGATGGTTCCGGCAGGTGAAGCCGTTTTTGTTCGAGAACCGGTTTCCGTGCAGACGGACACCGGTAGAAATGAGTTTTCGCCTGTTTGTCCCCGTGATTCCGACTTCGATCTGCAAAAGCCTCTTTTTGTGTCACTGTTCGCTTCTTTTTTTCCTGCCGAAAAAGTATCTTAACTGGACGTTGTTCACGCGGTTACGTTATTTTTTTTGCAAAGATACGGATTTTCGCATCCTTTCCCGATTTGGTGCGAAAAAAACGCCTTTTTTGTCGCAAAATGCAAACTTTTGCAGGCGCAAAAACATCGTAAAACACTATGTGAATAAGGAGAATTACTGATATTCCGGATTTTATGGGCGGAGAGAAAGGGATTCGAACCCCTGAAACCTTTCAGTTTAACGGTTTTCAAGACCGCCGCAATCGACCACTCTGCCATCTCTCCTTGGCTGCCTTCGCTGGAATAACGATGCAAAAGTAACGTGTTTTTTCTTTCCTGCAAATTTTTCGTTTTTGCCGGGTGTGACATCTGAAATACACCTGTATCAACGGGGAGGGAAACCGTTTCGTTTATAATAACTATCTTTGCCCGAAACAGGCAACAGCCTTGCGGAAAAAAACAGACCGACCGACAGGTATCGTCCGACGGATGTCTGCATCCCTTTGGGCTGACGGTTGCAGGGAGGGCCTTGCAGCAATCCATTGATTTTTATTAATTCGTTATATGCAAAAAAGACACTTTCTTGGTTTATTTATGGCAATTGCGGCATGGCCGCTTTGCGCTCAGGACTTGAGCGAACGCATTGGCATTTGCACGTCCGTCAACCATGCTTCCCTGCTGAAAAAAGCCGGATGCAGTTATGTAGAAGTCGGAATCTACGGTTTTTTTGTTCCCGAACAGCCCGATTCGGTCTTTGCTGCGAACCGGCAAAAGGCGGCAACATCCGTTCTGCCCGTTCCGTCCGGAAACATGTTCTTTCCGGGTCATTTCCGGTTGACCGGACCGGATGTTGACCTCGAGAAAACGGTTTCCTATGTGGAGGTGGTGATGCAACGTGCCCAACAAACCGGCACGCGCATTCTGGTGCTGGGCAGTGGGGGATCACGCCGGATTCCGGACGGATTTGAACGCAGTACGGCAGTGGAGCAGTTTACGGCGCTGTGCCGCCGAATCGCCCTGCTGGGAGAGAAATACCGGGTGACCGTCGTGATTGAGCCGCTGCGGAATGAAGAAACGAACTTTATCAACACGGTGCGCGAAGGCATGGAGATTGTACGGGCCGTACACCATCCCAATCTGCAGGTGCTGGCTGATTTCTACCACATGGCCTGTGTCGGCGAAGACGCGCAAGCCATTGTGGAAGCAGGCGCTTCGCTGCATCACTGCCACATTGCCGAAAAAAACGGACGTGCGGCGCCCGGCGTACACGGCGATGATTTTACGCCCTATTTCAAAGCCTTGAAACAAATCAATTACCGGGGCCTCCTTTCCATCGAATGTAACTGGACGCAGTTGGATGAACAGGCCGCATCGGCCGTCGCAACGCTAAAGCGTCAAATCAGGCGGGTGTATGAGGAAGGAGCATGCAATTCGAACAATCCATAACAGTTTACACTTCATTAAAATAAAAATCGAATGAAAACAATTTTCAACTTGCTGACGGGGGCTTTCATGTGCCTTTGCGTGTCCTGCAATACTTCAAATGACGGATGGATACCGTTATTTAACGGAAAAGACCTGACCGGATTCAGGCAACTGAACGGACGGGCGCCTTTTCGGGTGGAAAACGGAGAAATAGTCGGCGTCTCCACCAAAAACGAGCCGAGCAGCTTCCTGGCAACCGAACAGGACTACGGCGATTTCATCCTCGAATTTGACGTCCTGTGCGCGCCGGCGCTCAATTCCGGCGTCCAGTTCCGCAGCCTCAGCCGACCGGACTTCCGCGACGGCTGCGTACACGGATACCAGTGCGAAATCGACCCTTCCGACCGCGCATGGAGCGGCGGCATCTACGACGAGGCGCGTCGGGGCTGGTTAGTCACGCTCGCCGACAACCCGGACGGCCGGGCGGCATACCGCAAGACCGGCTGGAATCACTATCGCGTGGAAGCGCTTGGCGACTGCCTGCGCATCTGGCTGAACGGCGTCAACACGGCCAACCTGCGCGACAATACCACGCCCAGGGGATTCATTGCCCTCCAAATACACAGCATCGGCAACAGAGACGCGCAGGACGGGATGGAAATCCGCTGGAAAAACCTCCGCATCCTGACGGAAAACCTGGAGGCAAACCGAATGCAGGGGACGCTGGCGCCGGAAGTCAACCGGATTCCCAATACGCTGTCGGAACAGGAACGGGCAGACGGCTGGGAACTGCTGTTCGACGGCAAGACATCAACCGGCTGGCGCGGCGCCTGCCGGGACGCATTTCCCGAACGAGGGTGGAAGATCGAAGACGGGCAATTGACGGTACTCAAGGCGGAGGGTGACGAACGCGGCGGCGACATCGTGACGGAAGGCCGCTACGGCACGTTTGAACTGAGTCTTGAATTTAAACTCACGAAAGGCGCCAACAGCGGCATCAAGTATTTCACGGTTGAAAGCGGAAAACCGCACTGTTCCGCTTTCGGACCGGAATATCAACTGCTGGACGATGACGGCCATTCGGATGCCGGACAGGCCACGTCGTTTCCCGGTAGCCGCACGCTGGCCGGCCTGTATGACCTGATGGCGCCCGAACGCAAGCGGACGAACCCGATCGGCGAGTGGAACCTGGCGCAGATAAAGGTCTCGGCAGACAGTCGGGTCGAACACTGGCTGAACGGCTTCGAAACGCTGGCATACAAACGCGGCTCGGAAGCGTTCCGCGAACGGGTGAAAGGCAGCAAATTCGCCGACCCTTCCTATCATGCCAGCGGGCCGTTCGGCGAAGCCTCCGAAGGACTGATCCTCTTGCAGGACCACGGCGATGAAGTCGCCTTCCGAAGCATCAAAATCAAGAACCTGAAACGGAAATAAAGGCCGTTATCTCACAAGTATAAAGCATATTACGGTGATATACCTGCCGTCTTCATGCAAATGAATGTATATCGGCCGCCCGCTCCAATGCAGGAAGGTCGCCTTTCCTAACGCAGGAAAGCCTCCTTTCCTAATGCGGGCGGATACGCCCCTCCAGTGCAGAGGGGCGTATCCGCCATAGCGAGGGCCGTCAAGCGGCCCTGTCGGCAAGGGATAGGCCCGGATGCCGCGTAACGGGAGTAACTGGTTGAAAGAAGGGAAGAACAGCCCGGAAGGGTTCCCCGTTGCGGCATGGAGGGGAACGGTCTCAGGGAAAATGATTATCTTTGCCGAAAACAGTAAACAGTATGATGACACGAAAATTTATATGGGGAGCCTTTTTACTGTCCGGGCTGACGTTCTTTCTCCATGCCCAGCAGACCATGGAAGAAGTGGTTTATTTAAAGGACGGAAGCGTGATCCGGGGAATGATTGTCGAACAAGTACCGAATCAGTCGCTCAAGATTCGGACAGCCGACGGCAGTCTGTTTATCCTGGAGATGAAAGAGGTGAAAAAACTGACGAAAGAACCTGTCGCTGGGAGGAGAAACGCCCTCAGACACAGACCCGCCGCCGAGACTCCGGAGAAACCCAGCGCCGGGCGCTATTCGGCAGCGGTTCAGATTGCAGGACTCGGCTATCAGGAACTTCTCTCTTCGACGGGATTGATTTATCAGGAAACCTCTTTCATCTGCGGATACCGGCATCGCCATTTCCTGTTTCTCGGAGGAGGCGTCGGACTGGAACACATGGCAGGCGATTTTCGCGACAGTTACAATCTACGGATTCCAGTCTTCGTCACCGTCAAACTGAACATGAACCGCAGGCGGGTTTCTCCCTGGATTCAGCTGGAGGTCGGGAAACGCTTCAATGCAAACGATTATTTTCAGGACGGCCTTTTTGTCTGTCCGAAAGCTGGAATTGACTTCAATCTGGGAGCGGGCAAACGCACCGCGCTCTTCCTGTCCGTATCCCTGCTGGAATACGGGAATATGCCTTCCTTTTACTACCGCTCGGAGTCGTCCGATCCCGATTATTACGAAAACGAATTTTATCTGAGAACCGGCATCCATTTCGGCTGCCGCTTTTAGGAAAAACTCTGCAGGAACTCATATACGAATAATAAATGACAGTATCATGAAAAAAAGCATCTTAACAATCCTCGGTGTATGTATGGCCTCTCTTCCGTTGTATGCGCAACAGGAAGAACCTTCGCGAATCGAGAAGAAAAATTTTTCCGACGTGAACGAAATCCGTTTCGACCACTATTACGGACACATCACCGTCACGGAATCGGATGCCGGACAGGTCAAACTGGAAATACGGTATTTCGACAGCGACAAAATCAAGCCGGTCAGTGAGACCTCCGTAACCGGAGGCGTTCTGACGGTCAAAACCGTGATTGATTTTCCCCGTAATTTCAATAACCGGCACAAAATCGGCATCGATTACCTCATCACCGTTCCGAAAGACGCTGCGACAGACATCCGTCTGAAATACGGAAACATCCATCTGGGCGACCGGCACGGCCCTTTCAAATGCGATCTGGCTTACGGCGATCTCCACGTAAACACGCTGTTCAAGTCGCCGGTGTCGATTGCGAGCAGCTATTCAAACCTTCATATCGGCAGGGTGGATACCTTGGACCTTTCGACGGCTTACGGCAGTTTGAACATTGGCGCCGTTCAGTCGCTTAAAATCAATTCGCAATATACAAAGTGCCATATCGAAAACGTGGACCTCCTGAAAGCAGCCTCTGCGTATGGAAGCCTCCAAATCGGCTCGGCCATTGAGTTCGACGCCGGCCTGCGTTTCACTCCGGTGACGATCGACCGTCTTGAAAAATCATTAAACCTCGCATGTGACCATTCGACCGTCCAGGTTCTCAACACTTCCCCCGGCGTGCAGTCCGTTACATTCGACGGCTCTTTCTCGAACTTCGAACTGGGACTTGACGCAGGTCTGTCGGCTCATCTGGATGTCGATCTGAAATACACAGGCCTTTCGGTTGAAGACCTCTATGTCAAGTATTCCTTTTCGGAAACTGATCATTCACGGGTTATCAAAAAAGGAGTTATCGGAAATAAAACGCCTGCGGCAACCATTCGCATCGGCAATACACATGCATCGGTGAAAATTCATGAATCGAGCTGGAAAGTACCCATGCAAAAGACCGTTCCGCCACCTTCGGGAAGGTGAAACAAGCAGGACAGAACCGATGGCAAAATAAAAAGAGGAAGATGTCAACAGCAAACAGCCGGCTTACACCGGACAGCGTTTCCGCAGCAACCGGACAGCCCCGTGCGGGACTTTTACCGGACGGCGATACTGTACCCGGCCATGCCGTGCAAAGAATCATCCCGTTCCGATCGGGAAATATGAAAACAGACCGCCGCCCGTTCCGGCCGGAGAAGGGAGAAAACTGTATTTTTGTTTATTTTGTTGATGATTTGTTCAGTAAAAACGGTCGTTTTTTCAGCAAAAACGGTCGTCTTTTCACCAAAGACGGTCGTCTTTTCAGCGAAGACGGTCGTCTTTGCCGGAAAGACGGTTGTCTTTCCGGCAAAAACGGTGGCTTTTATGCAGGAAACAGCAGTCAGCTGAAAAAGGCAACAAGTCCACCGGCGCAAACGAAGCATCCTAAAGACCGGGCGGACGAACCGTTCTGTCATTTTAAATCCATTATATAATCAGATGAACAAAAAACATGCTCTAAAATTGAAAGCGCTCTCCCGCAGGGATTTTATCCGCCGGGCCGCGCTCGGATCGGCCGCACTGGCCGTCACTCCGGCAACCAGCCTGCTGGCGCATCCGGCAAAATCGGACTGGCCCGCCAAGGCAAAAAAGTATCGTATCTACATGATCGCCCATGCCCATCTGGACGTGGTCTGGCTCTGGCCGTGGCACGAAGGTCTGGCCGTGGCGCACAGCACCTTTCGCTCGGTGCTCGAACGGATGAAGGAAACGCCCGACCTGGTGTTCACCTCCAGTTCGGCGCTCTACTACAAGTGGGTGGCTGAAAACGACCCGGACATGCTGACCGAAATCCGTCAGCGCGTGGCCGAAGGACGCTGGAACCTGGTCGGCGGATGGTGGATCGAACCGGATACCAACATCCCTTCCGGCGAATCCATGGTGCGGCAGGGGCTGTACGGACAGCGCACGTTCGAGAAACTGCTCGGACGCCGCGCCACGATTGCCCTCACCGCCGACTCCTTCGGCCATGCGGGCACCCTGCCCCAGATATTCAGGCTGCAGGGCATGGAGGGATACGTATTCATGCGGCCGGGAGGCGGCGAAAAGGACCTGCCGGCCAACCTCTTCCTGTGGGAAGGGCCGGACGGCACCCGCATCCTGGCCTACCGCATTCATCACCACTACGGCAGCCTGGACCAGGGCGAAGCCCGTACCACGCGGGAAGACATCCTCGGAGCGGCAGCCTATATACCGGAGCATCCGGTGCCGATGATCATGAAGTTTTTCGGCGTGGGCGACCACGGCGGAGGCCCCTCCAAAGCGCACATCAGGGTCGTCAACGCCGTGAAGGAGGAAAAAGACGCGCCGGAGATTTTCTACAGCAGCATCGACCGGTATTTCCATGACCTGCAACAACAGGACCTCCGGCACCTTCCGGTCGTCAAAGACGACCTCCAGCATCATGCGCCGGGATGCTACACGGCCGACAGCGCCCTCAAACGCCACAACCGGCTGGCGGAAACGGCGGTGGTGACGGCCGAAAAAATCGCCGCGACCGGTTCGGTGTTCTGGAAAGTGAACTATCCCCAGACACAGCTTACCGACGCATGGGAAAAGATGCTCTTCCTGCAATTCCATGACAGCATGGCCGGCACGTCGCTGATCTCGCACTATCAGTATACACGGCACGGATACGGCCATGCACTTGATGTGGCCGAAGACATTACCTACCTGGCCGTTCAAAAACTGGAATGGCAGGTGCCCGCCGAAGACCCCGACGCGCAGTACCTGCTGCTCTTCAATCCCCATGCCTGGGAATACCGGGGCCTGATCAGGTGCGAAGGCAATCGCGGAAGTACCTGTTTTACGGACGACAGGGGGCGTGTTCTGCCTTCGCAGTGGATTCCCGGACAGGCGCAGACGCATGGCCGTCATACGCTTTTGCTGCAGGTGACGGTGCCTCCGACAGGATACTGCCAGGTGAAGGGCCTCCCCTGCGAATCGCCCGCTGAGGCCACTCCGGCCGTGCAGTCGGAAGAACGCCGGCTGGAAAACGAATACTACATCCTGACCGTTTCCGACCGGGGCACGATCGGCCTGTTCGACAAGGAAACCGGACGGCAGGTGTTCGCAGGCGGCGAAACGGGATGCCGGGCAGTGGTCATCGACGACCCGAGCGACACGTGGAGCCACGACATCCGGACATTCGACCGCGAGATCGGCGCGTTTGAACAGGCCGACGTCAAACGACTCTACGGCGAGGGCGCCCTGCAGGCCACACTCCGCGTGACAACCGCTTACGGCCGGTCGACCCTGACCGTGGACTGGTCGCTGACAGCCGGCTCAAGGCGCATTGACGCCGAGGTCAAACTCGACTGGCACGAACGGCTGAAAATGCTCAAATTCTCATTTCCGGTAGACGTGGCCGACCCCGTGCCGACCTGCGAGAGTCCCTACGGATTCATCGTCCGTCGGCCCAACGGCGACGAGGATCCCTGTCACCGGTGGATCGACGTTACCGGTCGGCGCGACGGCCTGACCTGTGGCCTGACCGTCTTCAGCGACGCCAAATACGGATACAGTGTGGCCGATAACGATTTGCGCCTGTCGGTCGTCCGGTCGCCGGTATACGCCCACCACAATCCGAAGCCGCTGTTGCCCGAAATCGAATATGAGTGGATGGACCAGGGCATACAGTCCTTTCGCCTGGCGCTCGTGCCGCACCGTGGCAGCTGGCAGGAGAATCACATTCCCCGCATGGCCGAAGAATTTATGACGCCTCCCGTCTCCATCTATCAGGGCATTCATCCGGGCACGATGCCCGCCTCCGGTTCGTTTCTGGAAGTAGACACGCCGAACGTGATCGTGACAGCCATAAAGAAACCGGAAGAAGGCGAAGGACTTGTGCTCCGTCTGGTAGAAACGCTGGGGCAGGATACGGAGGTGGCGCTGCATTTCCCGTCAACCGGTTTCCGGTGGCAGGGAAAGATGCGGCACTGTGAAATCAAAACACTGCGGGTGAATATGGAAACCGGCGCCTTCCACGAAGTAAACCTGCTGGAAGAATAGCGGATTTTCAATCCCCGGGGCGTCTGTTCGGGCGTCCCGGGGGAAATCCGGCAACCGCTCCGCCGTCTTCCCCTGTCTGAGGGGCTGTTATATCTGCCGTTATTTTTTTGCTTTCAGCACAATAT
>JAISMO010000179.1 GCA_031276675.1 Tannerella sp. | reverse complement strand
CGACTATTTCGGCGCACATACCTACGAACGCATCGACCGTCCGCGCGGCGAATTTTTCCATACCAACTGGACGGGACACGGCGGCGATACGGCGGCTTCGACATACGTGGTCTGAAAACCGGGAGGGTAGACTTTATTAAAAAACCGAAGGGAGACAGCGGGTCGCCTTTCGGTTTTTATGTTTTATACGGGTTTGCTGCGGTTCAGCCGGTTGTTTTCTTTATTCCAGCACAAACACTTCCGAGGGCATCATCCGTTTGAGCACGGTCAGCATCACATCCCGTCCGATGCGGATGCCTTCCTGCGCCATCCGGAGATCAACGGTCTTGCAGGCCAGTTCGGGGTGATTGTTTTCACGGCTCAGGTGACAGAGCCAGATGTTTTTCATGTGAGGCCGGTAGTGTGTGGCCAGGAAGTCGGCGGTTTCGCGGTTGCTCAGGTGGCCGGTTTTGGAAGACACACGTTCTTTCAGAAAATCGGGATAGTTTCCCGTCCGCAGCATTTCTTCATCATAATTGGCCTCCAGCACAATGTGATTCGCCCGGCAGAGGTAGTCGCTCACCGTAGCCGTGATGTAACCCACATCCGTGGCGATGGCGAAACGGCGGTTGCCGTATTCGATCAGGAAACCGACGCTGTCGCTGCTGTCATGCGGCACCTCAAAAGCTTCGATCCGGAAATCGCGAATCATGAAAGGCTGTCTCTTTTCGATGGTGCGGCGCGACTGAAGCAGCGTGTCTTCCACATACCGGCTCCGGTCAATGCCTTCATGTACCTTCTCGGTGGCATAGACCGGAATGTGATGCTTTTCGCCCAGACATCCGAGCGCCTTGATATGGTCGGCATGGTCATGCGTAACCAGGATGGCGACTATTTCTTCAAATACAAGTCCTTTTTCTTTCAGGATTTTCCGGATCGTGCGTACGTTGATGCCGGCGTCAATCAGGATGCCATATCCGGAAACACCCAGGTAGTAACAGTTTCCGCTGCTCCCGCTGGCCAGACTTAAAAACGATAATTTCACCCTGTCATTCTCGAGACATGCTGCTTCCACTTCTTTTTCTTCAATTTTTTTATGCCCGCAAAGATATTGAATTTTTTTTACTCTGAAATATTCTATACTTTTGTGAGATTTTTTTACGAAAATGGAACAGAAGACAAAACATACGGACATCATTCAGTGGATTATCGGGACAGGCGATCTGATCATTTTGAACATCGTCTTCTTTTCTGTTTATTACAAAATGGACAGCCTGTATACGGGCGCCATTACGCGCAATCTGAGAGAGGTGGTGCTGCTGCTGAACTTCTGCTATTTCTTTTCGCTGTATTTCATACCGGTCAAACTCCACCAGTCCGTGGTATTCCTCGACCGGATTGTGCAGCGGTCGCTGACCCTGATCACGTTTCAAACCTTCCTGTTTGCCACCTGCCTGATTTTCCTGAACGTGGGCAACGATCTGGCCACCTTCATTGCGGTATATTATATGGCCATGATGCTTTGCTTTTCCGTCTGGCGCGTGCTGGTGCGCGTAGCCGTCAAGATCTACCGCCGGAAAGGGTATAATTTTAAAAACATCATCATTGTGGGCGCCGGGAAAAACGGGATGGAGCTTTTCCGCCTCATCCGGAACGACCTCTCCTACGGATTCAATGTGCTGGGATTCTTTGACGACAACGAGAAGCTGAAAGACATTCTGCCGAACTACCTGGGACGGATCAACGAAATGGCCGCCTTTGTGCTTGAACATGACGTGGATGAAATCTACTGTACGATACCCGGAGCCAACAGCGAACGGATCTCGGGACTGCTTGCCTTTGCCGAGAAAAACATGATCCGCTTCTATATTATTCCCGACTTCTATCGGGACGTAAAAAAGAGCATGATCCTGGACATGATGGAATCCATTCCCCTGCTCTCCCTCCGCAACGAGCCTTTGCAGTCGGTATACAACCGGTTGATCAAGCGCGCCTTCGATGTCCTGTTCTCCGTGCTGGTGCTGCTCACCTGCTATCCTTTGCTCTACCTGGTTGCCGGAGTGCTGATCAAGTTGAGTTCGCCGGGGCCGATTCTTTTCAGGCAGAAACGTAACGGCCTGTACGGAGAAGTGTTTGAATGCTACAAGTTCCGGACAATGAAGGTGAACGAAGAAGCCGATGTGGTGCAGGCAGTCAGGGATGATCCCCGGACAACGCGCATCGGCAGTTTCCTCCGGCAAACGAATCTGGACGAGTTTCCCCAGTTCCTGAATGTCCTGATGGGCGACATGTCGGTCGTCGGTCCGCGTCCGCACATGCTGAAACATACAGAGCTGTATTCCCAGCTGGTAGACAGGTATATGGTGCGTCATCTGGTCAAACCGGGAATTACCGGCTGGGCCCAGATCATGGGCTACCGCGGCGAAACGCGGACACTCGAACAAATGGAAGGGCGCGTGAAACGCGATGTGTGGTATATTGAAAACTGGTCGTTCTTCCTGGACCTGAAAATCATCTTCGTCACAATTGTCAACATGTTCCGGGGTGAGAAAAATGCCTATTAAAAGGATGTTCTTGCTAAAAGCAAGGATGACGGGTTTCGGAGAACCGTGTCGCCATCATTTGTCAAGTTTTTTGTCGCTGTCAGCGGGAATTAGGAGACATACGGTCGGCTGCGTCCCGAAAAAGAAGATGCAGGCGCTGTACCTTCCGGAAAGCGCTGCCTCTTTGACGTCCGGCCTCCTGCTCAGGCCCGGTCATTTCCCCAGTCTCGGCGCTCCGGCGGAAGAGTCCGTAAATATGCCCTTTTGCTTGGTACGAATATCCTCGATCACATAAAATGCGTTCGGGTCGAATATGCGGATGATTTCCTTCACCTTTTTCCCCGATTTCCGGCTTACCACCGTTTCGATGATTTCGACTTCTGCCACAACGCCTTCGCCGCAGATATGAGTGGAACCGTAACCGCATCTGTTCAGCAGCTGTACCAGCTCCAGCCCGTTGCTTTTCGTATAGATGCGAAACAATTGAAAGCCGAACGCTATTTTGTTTTCCACCAGAATACCCACGAAATTGCCCGCCGCATATCCTCCGGCATAGGCCAGGTAGGCAATCAGGCTGTCGGCATGAGTAAATATCTGTGAAATGATGACGACCCAGATAAATACTTCAAAAAAACCGACCAGAGGCGCTTTTTTCATTTCGCCCTTGGCCACGAAAATAATGCGCAACGTTCCCAGCGTCACGTCGCAAATGCGTCCGAAGAAGATGATGACGGGCAACATCCACGGATACAGTTCAAAAAACTCATTCATAGCACAATTGTTTAAAATACCGCAAGTCATCTGCCCGTAAAAGACGGGGCTATTTTGTTAATGACTACAGCAATGGCGCCGTCTCCGGTCACGTTGCAGGCCGTTCCGAAACTGTCCATTGCAATGTAGAGGGCAATCATCAGCGCCTGGAGCGTTTCATCGAAGCCCAGCATGTTGCCCAGCAATCCCAGCGCCGCCATGATGGCTCCTCCGGGCACGCCCGGCGCGGCCACCATCGTGATGCCCAGCATCAGGATAAATCCGCCGTACTCACCCGGCATAACGGGTTGTCCCGCCATGTACATGATGGCCATCGCACAGGCCACGATCTTCATGGTGCTGCCGGCCAGATGAATCGTTGCGCAGAGCGGTATCACGAAAACGGCAACGGTTTCCTTCACGCCGTTTTTGAGCGCCTGCTTCAGCGTGACGGGGATCGTTGCGGCCGACGACTGGGTGCCCAGCGCCGTGACGTAGGCCGGCAGCATGTTCTTCAGCAAACGCAGCGGGTTTCTCCTGCCCACCAGCCCCGCCACCGAAAACTGTATCAGAAGCAGCAGGATATGCAGCACGAAGATCACCAGAATCACTTTGATAAACATGGACAGAATATCGGCTATCCGGCCGCTCAGGGTGATGTTGAGGAAAATGCCGAAGATGTGCAGCGGCAACAGGGGGATGATGACGTTTTCAATCAGTCCGGTAACAATGTCCCTGAAATCGGCAAACCCGTGCTGTAACGTCGTCCCGTGAATGACGGACAATCCCAGACCGATCACAAACGAAAGCAGCAATGCGGTCATAATATCCATCACCGGCGGCATATCGACGGTGAAGTAGGAAGCGAGCATTTGATGTTCCGGATTTTCCAGAGCGGCAAGCGCGGTCTGCGGAAGCATCTGCGGAAAGACGGCCGAAGCGCTGAAAAAAGTAAAAAAACCGGAGAATACAGTCGACGCATACGCCAGAAGCGCAGTAATGACCAGCAGTTTCCCGGCGCCCTTGCCCAGTTCGCCAATGGCCGGAGCGACGAGTCCCAGAATAATCAGCGGGATGGAGAACGAAAGAAAATTCCCGAACAGGGAATTAAACGTCGTAAAAATACGTGCAACCGCTGCCGGCAAAAACTGTCCGAACAGGATACCCAGTCCAATCGCCATCGCGACTTGCCCCAGCAGGGAAATTTTCATTTTCTTCATGTGCAACTCAGTTTTGTAAGGCGCAACACTTGCCGGAAACAGCGAAAACGATGGTACTGCAAGTAGTGCATCCGAACGGCAAAAATAATGGAATTATTCGGAAGCGACATAAAAGTCGGCAGGCGAGCCGATTTTTTTCGAACAGCCGGGCTGTGGAGCATCGGGAAAGGAAATGCGAAGTCGGACAGTTTCTTTCCTGTTGCCGGGCTTCCATCTGCAGGAAAGTATCCGAAAAAAGAACAGCCTTTTCTCAAAGGCTGCTTTATAAAGAGTTGACATGTATTAGTCTTTAAGGGAAAAGATTGCTTTGGTTATCGCGACAAAGATAGGCAACCCAAATGTTAATCATCAAACAAAAAATTATATTATAAAACATGTTTTCGCTCTTTTTTCTCGGAAAATGCCGTTATTTTCATCATAAGACCGATATTTTCCCGTCATACATATTTCAGAGCCATTCCGCGTATGCCGTCATTGATTTGTCCGTCGTCGTAAACCTGTTGCCCGTTAACGAATGTTTTCCATACCCTGGAATGAAACTGCTGCCCCTCCAGCGGAGACCATTTACATTTATATAACAGGTTTTCAGCGGACACCGTCCATCTATCCTGCGGGTCAACCAATACCAAATCGGCATAATAGCCGGGGCGGATATATCCCCTGCGGTCAATCCGAAACAGCTCGGCCGGATGATGCGCCATCTTTTCCACCACTTTTTCCTTCGTAAATACGCCCTGCAAAGCCAGTTCAAGCATGGCGACAAGTGAATGTTGAATCATCGGGCCGCCGGAAGCTGCCGTCAGGCAATCGCCCGTTTTCTCGGCCATGAGGTGAGGCGCATGGTCGGTGGCTACGATATCTAGGGTGTTGTCGTTCAGGGAAGCGCGCAGGGCGGCGCGGTTGGCGGCGGTCTTGATGGCCGGATTCCATTTGATGCGGTTGCCCAGCGTTGCATAATCTTCATCGGAAAACCAAAGGTGATGGATGCAAACTTCTCCGGTAATTTGCTTTTCCCGCAAGGGAATCCGGCTGCTCAGCAGACTTAATTCCCTGGCCGTGGAGAGGTGCAGGAGGTGTAGCCGCGTGCCCAGCGATACGGCCAGTTCCACCGCTTCGGCCGACGAAGCATAACAGGCTTCTTCGCTCCGGATACGGGGATGGAACGAAATGTCCAGCGTCTCTTTAGCATATAAATTGAGATAACGGGCCTTGTTGCGCCGGATAATTTCTTCCTTTTCGGCATGAACGGCAATCGGCAAGTCGGTTTCGGAAAAGATCCGGCGCAGGGTCTCCGGATTGTCTACCAGCATGTTTCCGGTGGATGACCCCAGAAAAAGTTTCAGACCGGGGATACGAGTACGGTCAAGTCGGCGAAGTTCCGCCAGATTGTCGTTTGTTCCGCCAAAGAAAAAGGAATAATTGGCTGCCGAGACTTCGGCGGCGCGCTGGAATTTCCACTCCAGCTGTTCCAACACAGTTGTTTGCGGATTCGTATTGGGCATGTCCATGTACGACGTTACGCCGCCGGCCACCGCCGCACGGCTTTCGCTGGCCAGCGACCCCTTGTGCGTCAGTCCCGGTTCCCGGAAATGTACCTGATCATCGATAACGCCCGGCAGGAGCCATTTTCCGCCTGCATCCACAACCTGCGCACCGGCCGCTTCGTCCGGCCGCGCTTCGCCTTCGCAGACAGCGGCAATGTATTCCCCCGAAATCAGTATCGATCCCGTAAAGGTACGTCCTTCATTGATGATTTGCGCGTTTTCGATCAGCGTGTTCATCCGCCTACTTTTTCTTTTTCGGATATTTACGCGAAAAGCTCCACCATTTCAGTTTCAACACGCCAAACAAGGCTTCTCCAAAAATAGAGGAATTCATTTTGGAGGTGCCGAGCACACGGTTGATGAAAATAATCGGTATTTCCACAATCTTGAATCCGCATTTGTGGGCCGTAAATTTCATCTCAATCTGAAAGGCATATCCCTTGAAATGAATTTTGTCTAATTCGACGGTTTCCAGTACCTCCCGGCGGTAACACTTGAAGCCGGCAGTCGTATCATGTATTTTCATGCCCGTCACCAGACGTACGTATACGGAAGCGCCGTATGACATCAGTACCCGCCCCAGGGGCCAGTTCACCACGTTCACGCCTTCGCAGTAGCGCGACCCCACAGCCACATCTGCACCTTGCTCCCGGCAGGCAGCGTAAAGACGCGGCAAGTCTTTCGGGTCGTGACTGAAATCGGCGTCCATCTCGAAGATAAAATCATATCCGTGCTCGACAGACCACTTGAAACCACAGATATATGCCGTTCCCAAACCTTGCTTGCCTGCCCGTTCCAGCAGGAAAAGACGATCCGGAAATTCCTG
This sequence comes from Tannerella sp., assembly GCA_031276675.1. Lineage (GTDB taxonomy): Bacteria > Bacteroidota > Bacteroidia > Bacteroidales > Tannerellaceae > Tannerella. Next base: position 53,488 of record JAISMO010000179.1, on the reverse strand, counting down.
TTGCAGCGTCTTCACAATGGTTGCCGTACCGTCGGGCGAATTGTCGTCAACAATCAGGATATGAAACACCTTCTCCAAACCGAATACGGCCCGGATGATATTCTCAATATTTTCCTTCTCATTGTAAGTCGGAATAATTACTATACTGTCCATTTTTTCTACTGTTATACATTAAACATCAGGTTGACCTTTCGACCCGGAGTCAATCGCCTTTTGAAAGATCGAGTAAATGTAGGTATATTTTGCAACAAATCAAAAAAACAGACACAGGCAGGCAACCGTACCGAAATCAGGCCAAAAAAAAGAGATCATACGGTCCGATATCCGGTAATTCAATCTCTCTGACACTGTTCATTCCGTTTCAGGATTTCCATGATTTCCGGCTCGGTCAGTCCGGTAATGTCACGCATTAACTCCATGGAATATCCTTTGCGACGGGATTTGAGTATCATATTTTCTTTTTCAAGCAATCTTCCTTCTTTTATACCTTCTTTTATGCCTTCCTGCATTCCTTCCCGATGGTGGAAATTTACCGCGCTCGTCCAGTCCGACAGCGCCATTTCACGCAAGTGATATTCATGCAATGCTTCCTTGTCTTTCGATATGTGCCGGATTTTCTCCTGTGCTTTCCATATTCCGATATCCATAGCTGTAACCTCCTTGATTGTTTCTTCCCCTGTTTCCTTATCCATAAATGTCAGCCACCGGTGAAGGGGATCGTGATGAATATCCTTCTCCCGATAGCGTTTGTATTTTACCATATCAATAAAATGTATTTCCAGTGCATCCGTAAGCTGGTAGCGGTGATGGTCTTCCCACAGGTGGAAACACGTGTGGAACACTTCTATCTCCAGATATTCAAAATTAACAATGTTAATCGCAATCACTCGCGGCAATTCCGCATAATCCTGACCGGAATCAATCCCTCTGGAATATTCTCGACTCCAGTAAAACAAACTCCGTTTGCCCATGTTCCCCGTGTTGCGCAACTGGACTTCAATATTGACTTTTGCTCCGTCGGCCGTAATGGCGCGGACATCCAGAATACTGCTCTTGTCTCCGATTACTTCTGCCGACAATGTTCTGTTGCCGATGATTTCCACCGATGCAAGCGGTTCTGCTCCCTCTTTTTTCAACACGGCATTGAGGAAGGAGAGCAACTGCTCTTCGTCTCCCTTTTCGCCCATGTATTTTAAAAACAGAAAATCATTGAGCGGATTCAGTCGTTCTCCCTGTTTTTCCATCTTTTCTGCGGATAATTACATCCGCAAATGTACATAAAATCTCCGGCATTATACACAGACCAACTTAGTGGTTAGCAGTTGGTCGTTGTGGCGCAAAACGCGGCCAGCCCAAAAAAGGCTACCTTTGCGGCATGAACAGGAAAGAGCACTTTATTAATGATTCGGATATGAAGGAACAGCATCTTTTTATTATTTGCAGGGAGGCGGGCCTGGAAGAACGGCAGGTGCGCAACACGCTGGAACTGCTGCTCGGAGGAGCGACTGTCCCGTTTATCAGCCGCTACCGGAAAGAAGCGACCGGCAGTCTGGACGAAGTACAGATCGGGTTTGTCAAAGAGCGCTACGGGAAATTGCTCGAACTGGACCGGCGCCGGGATACCATCCTGCGGTCCATCGGAGAACAGGATAAACTGACCAGTGCGCTGAAACGGGAGATTGAAGCCGCAGGAACGCTGACGGAACTGGAAGACCTGTATCTCCCTTACAGGCCCAAACGTAAAACCCGCGCCTCGGCAGCTCGCGAACGCGGCCTTGAACCGTTGGCCGCACGGCTGATGAAACAGCAGGATAATGACCCGGCATCCATTGCCCGGCAGTACCTGAGCGACGCCGTGCCGACGGTCGAAGACGCCCTGCGGGGGGCGCGCGACATCATCGCCGAACAGGTAAGCGAAGACCTCCAGGCGCGTGCGGGTATTCGCTGCCTGTTTGCACGGGAGGCGACGGTTCAATCCGTATCCGTAAAAAAGAGGGAGGCGGAAGGCGGAAAATACAGCGATTACTTTGCCTTTTCGGAGCCGCTGCGCCGCTGTCCTTCGCACCGCCTGCTGGCCATGCTGCGCGGCAGGGAGGAAGGATTCCTGCACATCCGCATCGAACCGGACGAAGCCAAAGCGCTGGAAATACTCTGCGGATACTTTGTGAAAGGAAGCAGCGCTGCGGCCGGACAGGTGAAAGAGGCCGTGACGGACGGATACAGGCGCCTGCTGTTGCCGACGCTTGCGACGGAGTTTGAGGCTGCCGCCAGGGAACGGGCCGAAGACGAAGCCATCCGCGTCTTTGCCGGAAACCTCCGTCAATTGCTGCTGGCCGCCCCGCTGGGACAGAAGAACGTGCTGGCCATTGACCCGGGATTCCGTACCGGATGCAAAGTTGTTTGCCTGGATGCACAGGGGAACCTGAAACACAATGAAACCATCTATCCACATCCTCCGCAGTGTGAAGCGGCGAAAGCCCGGCACAAGATTTCATCCCTGATCGACGCCTACAGGATTGAGGCGATTGCCATCGGCAACGGTACGGCCGGGCGAGAAACGGAAGGCTTCATCCGGAGCATGGTGTTTGATCGCAGTCTGCAGGTGTTTATCGTCAACGAAAGCGGCGCTTCGGTCTATTCGGCTTCGGCCGTTGCCAGGGAAGAATTTCCCGATTACGACGTGACGGTGCGCGGCGCGGTTTCGATAGGCCGCCGCCTGATGGACCCGCTGGCCGAACTGGTCAAGATTGACCCCGCGGCCATCGGCGTGGGACAGTACCAGCATGACGTCGACCGGACAAAACTCAGGAAAAGCCTGGATGCGGTGGTGGAGAGCTGCGTCAACCTGGTCGGGGTCAATGTCAACACGGCCAGCAAACATCTGCTGACCTGCGTTTCGGGACTGGGACCGCAGCTGGCGCAAAACATCGTTGCCTGGCGCAGAGAGAACGGCGCCTTTCCTTCGCGCCAGGCGCTGAAAAACGTACCCCGGATGGGCGCAAAAACCTTTGAACAGTGCGCCGGATTCCTGCGCATCCCGGGCGCTGAAAACCCGCTGGACAACAGCGCCGTCCATCCCGAAAGCTATGCCCTTGCGGAGCAAATGGCCTCCGACCTGCATGTCACGATCGACGGACTGTTGAAAAGCGAAGCCCTGCGCAAACAGATTCGACCGGAAAAGTATGTCTCGGAAAAGGCGGGACTGCCCACGCTGAACGATCTGCTGCAGGAGCTGGCCAGACCCGGTCGCGACCCGCGAACCCGGGTTGACGCATTTGAATTTTCGCCCGAGGTGCACCGGATCGAAGACCTGAGACCGGGGATGAAACTGCCCGGCATTGTCACCAACATCACCGGTTTCGGATGCTTTGTCGACGTCGGGGTGAAACAGGACGGACTGATACATATCTCCCAGCTGGCGGACCGGTACGTCTCCCACCCGCTGGAAGTGGTCAGCCTGAACCAGCAGGTGGAAGTTCGGGTGCTGGAAGTCGACACGGCACGCCGCCGGATTACTTTCAGCCTGAAAGCCTGAAGCCTTCGCTACCGCGTGACCGTCATATTCCGGAAAGCGATCTTTCCCCCTTCGCTCTGCAGGCCGATGGCGCCCTCCTTCACGGGACAGGTTCCGACATTCTGAAGCACCTCATTGATAAAGACCGTGATTTCTCCGTCCCGCAGGAGAATCCTGGCCCGGTTCCATTCGCCGGCCGGCTTTTCGCTGGAGGCGTTCCGTTTTTTGACAACGGGGAACCTGGGACGCGCCTCCCCTTCCGGCTGCCTGTATTCGGCCATCTCCGAGCCGCCCAGCAATACGAAGTCGCCCGCATCGCCCGCATGAAGCTGACATTCGATGCCGTTCGGGAACGGGCTGGTCGCATCGGCAATCAGCAGGAAAATACCGCTGTTCGCCGGTTCGTCCACCCAGCGCCATTCCACTTCGAGCATACAGTTGCCATACGTCTCTTTCGTATACATGTATCCGAGCGGATCGCCCTGAATCAGAACGCCTCCGTCCTGTACCGAATAGACCTGGTCGGCCGGAACGCGGTCGTCCTCTACCACAAAATTCCAGTTCGAGAGATCCTGTCCGTTGAACAGCATTTCCTTCCCTGTCTGTGCACAGCCCGTGAAAAGACAGGCCAGAAGCATCATAATACCTGAAAATTTTTTCATATCTGTCATATATTAAAAATGTGAACGGCAAAATTAGACGAAAAGCCCGCATTTTCCAAGCGCTTGAGGTAAAAATCAGGACTGCATCAACGCTCCTGCTGCCGTATCCGAAGGACAAAAGCGGTCTTTGCAGCTGCAATGAATGGATGCATGGTCCGGGCATTTAATTTGCAGGTTTATGGACAGGCGTTGCGCTCCTGACGTGCACAGTAAACGTGCAAGGTTCCTTCACCTGACGACACCGGGTTTGAACCTGCGGATACATCCAAACATACACGGTATCCCGGTCGCTGCCGAAAAAGTTTTTTAAGTTCCCGAATAAAAAATGGAAGCCGGACGACGCCGATTCCGGCCCGCCATCGCTTCTGTTTGCCTGTGAAATTAGATCTGTTCCGGCCAAATTAGATTTGTTGCCGTAATATTAGATTTGTTCCGGTGAAATTAGATTTGTTCCCTGGAAATTAGATTTGTTTTGGCGGGATTAGATTTGTTTTCGTGAGATTAGATTTGTTTTGGCGAAATTAGATTTGTTCCCGGGAAATTAGATTTGTTTTGGCGAAATTAAATCTAATCTGGCGGGATTAGATTTAATATAGAGGCCTTTCATGAGTTGTTCGATACTGATATACAGCCTTTTGATGGATAACGGGAGTGGCCGGCGCCAAATCCGGCCATAAAAAGGAACCGGGCTAAAGCCCGTGCGGAACCGTGTACATCGACGGCCCGCACGGGTTTTAAACCCATTTCCTTTCATGGCCGGTTTAACCGGCGGAGAGGCCTAAAATCCGGGAATCCGGTCCATCTGTTTCTTCGTCAGGTTTTGGTCCCAGAAGGCTACGGCTGCCACATCAATGGTTTCGTCTTCGCCGTCTTCGTCTGCAAAGAGCAGCACTTTCTCCCCGTTCATCCGGATACGGTTGTCCATGTCAAGCTGTTTTTCCCCGACGTTCACGCCGTTGATGTAGTACGTGGTCGTTCCGCCCAGCTGGACGACGATGAACATCCGGTACCACCGGCCCGCCTCGATCTGACCGATGGCCGTCTCCCGCAAATCGGTATAGGCGCCTACCACGCCTATTTCATACATGTTGCCGCGCAGAAAGAAATCCACATCGTCGTCATTCTCCAGCTTGGTCTGCATAAAGCAGGCGCGGGTGGCGGCGGGGAGTTTGAAGTCCATCATGACGGTGTAGCGGGTGACATAGTCGCCGGTTGGATTGATCCCGTGCGTGCAGTTCAGATAACTTTGCCTTTCGATGCGAATCGCCCCGTTGCCTGCCGCCGGGCCTTCCGTGCTGCTGAAACCGGCGCCGCTCAGCGCCAGGTCGGTACCCCGGGTTGCCTTGCCCCAGTGGGTGGCGTCCTCGAAGGCCCAGTAACCGGTGGCCTGTTCAAGCAGCGGGGTTTCATAGATTTCCACGGCAAATTCCTTCCGGATGTTTCCCTGACTTACGTAGACCGTTGTCGTGCCCACTTCGATCGACGTCACCCGGCCGAAGTCGTCGACCGTGGCGATGCCCGGATCCGCGCTTTCCCACTTGAACTCGTAGTCCGTGCAGTCATAGGGGATCGGATAGGCATAGAGCCGTCCCTCTTCTCCGATATTCACCCGGATACTTGTTACATCGGTGGCTATGTCCTGCAAGGCCACCCCCTCGCCCAGCTTTTTTTCACAGCCCCCTGACAGGAGGCCGGCGGCGAGGAAACAAAAACTTCTTACCAACAGTGTTTTCATATTTTCTTCAATTGATCATGTTCAACTTCTCTTCGACCGGAATACCCAGCGCGGGGTTCCGTTCCACTTCTTCCGACGGATAGGGCGCATACATTTTGCTCGGATGCCATTCGCCTTCCACGCCGAACTGTTCATGCACGCGGATTTGCTCTCCCGTATCCGGGTCGGTGAAGACGTATTCCGGGTCGGCTTTGCGCGTGTTGAAATGGTCTTTGATGCGGTCCATGCGCTGCATGTCGTTGGCGCGCGGCGCGATGGCGCCCCAGTACCAGCCGGCGATTTCCCAGCCGTGTTCGTTGTAGGCTGCCTCGGCCAGTTGCTCGGCCGACAGGCTGGCGGGATAGACGTTCTGTCCTTCCGGGCGAACGGCCACCGGCCCGTAGCCGTCGGCGCGGTTGCGCACCTTATTCAGCAGTTCAATGGCGCGGGCGCTGGTCTGCCCGGAGCGGCCCAGGGCTTCGGCGTAGAACAGGTAGACTTCCGACAGGCGGACCAGCTGGTGTATCTGGTCGCCCCAGCCGCTGGCCTGCGCTTCATAGCCCTTGGTGAAGTCATATTCGTCGTTGCTGTCTTGCTTCGTGAAGGCCGACTTGCCGAAGTACGGCGAGCGGTTTTCCGGAGGCAGTCCGGTGCTCCACCAGCGATAGATTTGCTGGTCGTTTTTGTTGTAGGTCCACTCCGGATAGGTAGCCGTTTTGCGCGGGCCTTCGGGGAAGTGGACCCAGTATCCGATTTCGGCGCGGGTATCCGTCCATCCCTGACTGATGTCCTGAAGATCGTTGATGGCGCCGCGCGCCGCTTCGCTGCCGTCTCCGTCGCCATGCGCCACGGTGTAATAGGCGGCGCAGATCACTTCCGTGTTCTTCCTGTTTTCCTGTTTGGAATGAATTTTCCAAAACTCGTCATACAGCCGGTAGTAATACGTGCCGTTTTCCGAAGCGTCAATCACCTGCAGCGCCTTTTCCGCGGCCAGGCGGTAGTACTCCGTGCCCCTGTTCAGCGGCCATCCGGCCATGGTCATGTATACGCACGACAGTACTGCCTGCGCGCTGCCCCTGGCGGCCACCACATGGACTCCGTTCATTGCTTTGGGAGCGGCCGTGTAGTTGGGCAGCAGCTTTTCTTCGGCGATTTTCAGGTCTTCCACAATCAGATCGAAAATTTCCGCCACCGATGACAGGCCGATGGAATAATCAATCTCGGTGGACATGATTTTGGGCAGCGGCCCGAAAGTGCGTACCAGGTAAAAGTAGGCCCAGGCCCGCCAGAAGTATGCCTGCCCGAGGGCATAATCGATTTCCTCCTGCGAGGCGGGCGCATTTTCCACACCGGTGATGATAAAGTTGGCTGCCTTGATTACCTTATATTTGTCTTCCCAGCACCACAGCAAACGGTCGTTGTTGGTCGAAACCCTGTACTGGTCCCATTCGCGTATCCCGGCCTTGTTGCTGGCCATGTGGGTGGACAGGTCGTCGCCCAGTTGGGCGTAGATAAACTGAGTAAGCCCGAATGTAGACCGGCTGACCATCCGGTAGAGTATGTTCACCGATCCTTCCACATCGCTTTGCTGCGAGAATGCCACGTCCGTGGTCAGCTGGCCTCTGGCGTCCTCTTTCAGGAAATCATCGCACGAAACCGTCCACAGCGCACAGGCCATGAATATCATTACTGCTTTATATCTTAAAGTCTTCATCTGTTCTATAATTTACTGTTATTACTCATTGCCGCATTAAAAATCAAACCGTAGAATAAACGTATACGATCTCGGTAACGGGAACGATCCGTCGTCCAGTCCGAACGTCGTATCTTTATAGTTATCGTCCACCTCCGATACGGTTTCCGGGTCCATGCCTTTGTATCCGGTCAGGACAAACAGGTTCCCCACACTGAGCGAAAGATGGATGTCGGCCACCTTTGCCAGCTTTTTGGGAACCAGATACCCGACCGTCAAGTTCTGGCAGCGCAGGAACTGTGCATTCTCGAGCCACTGGGTCGATCCGGCCACGTACTGGTTGCTGGAATTGGTCAGGCTGGGGAACTGCGCCTTGCTCTTGTCGGCCACGTGGTCCCAGCTGAGGTAGTAGGCTTCGCGCGAGGAAATGAACCGCGATGCGCCGATCATGCACGACTGGTAGAAGCGCGAATGGTTCAGGCGGTAGAACTCGCCGGTGGCCCGGAAAAAGATATTGAAATCCCAGTTTTTCCACGTCAGGGAGTTGTTCCATCCGAAGTTCCATTCCGGAATTGAATTTTTATCCAGTACTTTTTTGTCTTCCAGATTGCTCTGCGTCGTTACGCCGCCGTCGACGGTCCGGTACAGGTTGGCGCCTTTCTCGTCGAAGCCGGCCCATTCCTGCAGATAGAACATGCCGACCGGCTTGCCGACCACCAGTGCAAACAGACCGCCCTGATTGGCACCTCCGCGTCCGGCATCGGGGATGATACGCTCGACGCCGGCCAGATCCCTTACGATTGTTTTCGTATAGGAGGTCGTCAGGTTGGTTTCCCAGTTCAGGTCTTTGGTCTGTACGGGGAAGGCGTTCACGGTCAGCTCCCATCCCTTGTTGTCGATGGCTCCCTGATTGGTCCAGATGGAGCCGCCGCCGTTATAGTCCGGCAAAGCTTTGAGGAAGAGCAGGTCGGTCGTTTTCTTCAGATACACGTCCGTCGTGATGCTCAGTCGCTGATTCAGCACGCTCAGGTCCAGTCCGAGGTTGTACTGGGTTGTTTTTTCCCAGTGCAGGTCGGGGTTGCTGAACGTAGCCGGCCAGTAGCCGTAATACTTGGTGTCAGTTCCGTAGGCGGCATAATCTTGCGCGAGGGCGGCGAAGGTGGAATAGGCGCCCACGCCGTGATTACCGGTGGCCCCGATGGTGGCCCGCAGCTTGAGTTGCTGAATCCGGTCTTTGTTCACAAAGTCCTCTTCGGCCACGTTCCAGGCCAGACCCGCCGAGGGGAAATAGCCCCACTTGTACTTGTTCTTGAACTGCGAAGGCGCGTCGGCGCGATAGGTTCCGGTAAAGGAATATTTGCCCCTGTAGCTGTATACCAGCCGTCCGAAGGTGGATACCATCGCGCCGTTGGAATAGCCGGTGCCGACCGTCTGCGTGCTTGCGGAGCCAATCGACCAGTAACCCAGGAGGGCTTCATTGGGAAACCCCTTCCCGTTACCTTCTATCCTGCTCCATTCGGACTTGGAAACTTCCATAACGCCCATGGCCGTCAGGCGGTGATCGCCGAAATCCTTCTGATAGGTCAGGTTGTTGATGTTGCGTAGCGAGAAGCTCTGGTCCGAGCGGTGCAAGGCATCATTGGGCGCATTGGGATAGAGCTTGGTCGTCTGGACAGTGCGACTGATGCTCTGGCTGTGGCTGTAGAGTCCCTGAAGCGAAAGGGTCAGGCCGTCGATAATCTTGAAGCGCAGATCGGCAAAACCCGACATGCTGTTTGCTTCGCCGTCGCCGTAACTCGCGTATTTCAATCCGTAGGGGCTGTTGCCCAGCGATCCGTAGGGGTCCAGGTTGTACGTACCGTCTTCCATCTGCAAATCCATGCAGGGAGCATAAGCCACAATGTCGGTAAATGCGTTGATATCGCTCCCGTTGTGGCTGGAGGAACGGCTTCCGTACACATATCCCGACAGGTTCAGCCAGGGGGTGATTTCCGTATCCAGCGTGGCCTTGAGATTGTAGTTCCGGCTTCGCACCGTGATAAGCTGCCCCTTGCTTTCGCCGGCCCAGAAGGTAACCCCGTACTTCGTCTTGCTGCTTCCGCCCGAAAGGTTGAGGTTGTAACTCTGGCCGAATCCTGTCTGAGTCATCAGGTCAATCCAGTCAATCCCCTTCGTGCCGGCCTTGTAAGCGGCCATGTCCTCGTCGGTAACGGCATTCTGTCCCTTGATGTCCCTCAGCGCCCTGGCATATTCGTAGGGGCTGAGCAGGTCGGGTATCTTGCGCATGGTGCTCCAGCCGTACCGGGCATCCAAAGTCACTCTCGCCTTGCCTTCCTGCGCCTTTCGGGTAGTAACCAGAATCACGCCGTTGGCGCCCTGCGAGCCGTAGATGGCTGTAGAGGAGGCATCCTTCAGCACCTGTATCGACTCAATGTCGTAGAAGTTGCCGACCGTACCGCCGATCACGCCGTCCACCACCCAGAGCGGCTCGCTGCTCTTGTTGAGCGACGTGATGCCGCGAATGCGGATGCTGGTAGTTCCGTTACCGCTGGCGCTTGTGATGTTCACGCCGGCGGCTTTGCCCTGCAGGATACCCGTGACGCCGCCCTGGGGCAGGTTTTTAAACTTATCGCTCGAAACGGATACCAGCGCGCCGGTCAGGTCCGCCTTGCGCACCGTGCCGTAGCCCACTACCACCACTTCCTCGATCACCTGCGTGTCTTCCCGCAGTGTCACTTTCATGTTTCGCTCCGCCCTGACGGTCTGAGCGACATATCCTACAAAGGTGATTTCGAGTTCAGCGCCTGCAGCGGCGCTGATTGTAAACCGCCCCTGTACATCCGTGACGGTTCCCCTGGCCGTCCCCCTGACTGCCACGGAAGCGCCCACAACCGGCTCGCCGGCTTCGTCGTACACCACGCCGGTGATTTCGCCCTGCTGCTGCCGGACGGCCTCCGGCGCCACGGCAGCTACTTCAGGGAACCTGTCATTCACTCCTTTTTCTCCATCGCTGTCTGCCATCGCCGGGGGCGCCAGCAGCAGGGAGAAAAGTCCCAGGCCAAGGCCTTTCATGCAGGCCGGCCATTTCCATTCAAAAAAATAATGTGCTCTCATTCAATTAAAACAAATAAAACAATTAAATTAATACTCCAAACTTGTCTGCTGTCGCATTTTTCACGTGCTGAAACAGAAAGGTTTTGCAAACATAGCGATAAGATTCTGCTTTTTGATTAGTAAATTAAGAGTTTTTTTTTTTTATTAACTGAGTCGGAGGGCGATGGGAGGATGCGGCAAACAGACAAACTTTCCTTTTTTAAAGAGGGATGTAGAAAAATATTCGGAGAAAAATCGGATTTGTGATATGATGTTTTTTAACTCGTTTGAGAGGGATGTTTCGGGAGGGAACCAGTCCGTTCCGTCCTCTCCCCGCGGTCGGTTTCGGCGGACGGGCACAGCGGATTACAGGCGATGTTTTCGACTTCTTCAGCGTGGACTATTCCTAATAAAATTACACGATGTAAAGTAGTATACGATAGCCATCGGGTCTTTCGACCGTTTGAAACGTACCCTGAGCACAGCCTCATTTCCGTTTCATGTTTTCTTTTGCATGTGCTTCAAAAAGCATTACTTTTGCTCCGGTTTTGCGCCCGAAATGTAAAACCGACAGACAATCATTTTCATTTACAATTAAAAAAAGTATCATGACTGATTATGCCCATAAAAAGAAATACAATACCCGATTTTATCAGGATAACCGGGCAGAGAAAAAAATCGGGAGCGTGCATGTCGTTCTGTCCGAAGTGATGAAAGTTTTGCCGGAGATCCGTTCAGCGGTTGATTTTGGCTGTGGCACGGGAACGTGGCTTGCCGGCCTGCAATCGTACGGCGTACGGGAAATCAGGGGACTGGACGGCGCATGGGTCAACAAGGAACTGCTGGTCATTCCACCGCAATGTTTTACGGAAACGGACTTCGAGCAGGAGATACGGCTGGAGCGGACATACGATTTGGCGGTTTCGGTCGAAGTGGCCGAGCATATACGGGAAACCTCGGCCAAAGGTTTCATCCGGGCGCTTACCGGTGCGGCGGACATAGTTTTGTTTTCCGCCGCAATCCCGTTTCAGGGAGGCGCCGGTCATGTCAATGAGCAATGGCCGGCATACTGGAACACACTGTTTAATGAACGGGGCTTTATTGCCGTCGACTGCCTGCGCAAACGCCTGTGGAACCGGATGGACGTGCTGGAATTTCACCGCCAGAACCTGATGCTGTTCGTCCGCGAAGACAAACGGCAGCAAATCCGTGTACCCGAGGGCGATTTTTGCACGGATTACGCACCCCTCCCGATCGTTGATCATCAAAGATATCTCAAAACGGTGAAGGAGGATTTGTCGCGGATGTCGTTGTGGCAGATCGTGACACACGCAACCAAATGGATGATCATCGGAATTTTGGGACGGAAATTCTGCAGATCGATTTATTACGGATTCTTCAAAAAAACCTGACGGGCTGCCGCGCAAGCCCGGGAAGAGATGCGCCGGCAAACTTCTTTGAATGACTGAATCTGTTTAGGGATACGAAACGGATAATGAGTAACGGTTAAGAGAGAAGAGGTACAAGGTCGCGTCCGGTAAGCCGGAGGTGTACCGGACGCGACAAAAGGCTTACAGGTTATTCTTTTTTCATTACCTGTTCGGAATCCTGTTTATTCAGCAGGCTGTGTTTCCGCCCGTAGAGGAAATAGCAGATTAAACCGACAGCCATCCAGGAAAAAAGACGCATCCACGTATCCAGCGGCAGCGCCAGCATCTGGCCGAGGCAAATCAATATGCCCAGTAGGGGAACGAACGGCACTAAAGGCGTGCGGAACGGGCGTTTCACATCAGGGCGTGTCCGGCGAAGCACGATAATGGAGGTGCAGACCAGGACGAAAGCCATCAGCGTTCCGATAGATACCAGTTCGCCCAGAACGTTGATGGGCAACAGACCGGCAATGATACAGCACGACAGGCCGGTGAAAAGGGTTGAATAATGAGGGGTGCCGTATCTTGTGTTGATCCGGGAAAACAGCGGAGGCAGGAGGCCGTCTTTGGACATGATGAAAAAGATGCGTGACTGGCCCAGCAGCAGTACGAGTATCACCGAACTCAGTCCGGCTATGGCGCCCACCTTGATAAACGGACGCAACCAGAACAAAGCTTCGCCCGCGCGGTCAATGGCATAGGCAATCGGAGCCGGAACGTTCAGTTCTTTGTAGTTGACCATGCCGGTCAGTACAATCGTCACCAGGATATACAGCACCATGCAAATCAGTAATGAATACAGGATTCCTATGGGCATGCTTTTCTGCGGGTTTCGGGCCTCCTGTGCGGCCGTCGAAACGGCATCGAACCCGATGTATGCGAAGAAGATGACGCCGGCGCCACGCAAAATGCCGCTCCAGCCGAAGAATCCGAAACTGCCGGTATTTTCGGGAATGAAAGGCGTATAGTTGCCCGTGTCGATGTAGGAAATGCCGAAAATGATAAACAGAAGTATGACGATGATCTTGGTAACTACGATGATGTTGTTCAGGATGGCCGACCGCCGGATACCTCCAAGCAGCAGGAGACTGAACAGGGCAATCACAAACATGGCCGGGAGATTGAGCAGGTGGCCGGTGAAGACCCAGCCTTGGCCGTGAACATAGTCAAACGGCGCGGAAGTCAGTGCGGACGGAAGCTGAAGCCCCCAGTCGGCCAGGAAACTGACCATGTATCCGGACCAGCCGACCGATACCGTACTGGCGGCGAATAAATACTCCAGAATCAGATCCCAGCCGATCAGCCAGGCGATAAATTCGCCCAGCGTGGCGTAGCTGTAGGAGTATGCGCTGCCGGCTACCGGTATCATGGCGGCAAACTCGGCATAGCAGAGGCCGGCCATGATACAGCCGATGGCAGAGATGACGAACGAGAGGGTCAGCGCCGGCCCGGCATAATTGGCCGCAGCCGTCCCCGTCAACACAAAGATACCCGTGCCGATAACGGCGCCTATACCCAAAGCCACCAGATTGCCTGTCGAAAGCGACCGTTTCAGTTTATTGCCGGAATGCGATTCCGCAATGATGGCATCAATTCCCTTTACTCTAAATAAGTTATTCATATCCTTTACTATAAAAATTCATATTGACTCTTTAGCTCTATATTTTCGAATCCGTCCCTTCGAAAAAACGTCTGAAAACTCCCTGTTCAAAAAGAGAAGTCCCGGAAGAGACTTGATTTTCTTTTCGAATAACGGGTTTTCAGCACGCCTGACCGGTCCGTTTCATCAGATTTTCCACGGTAAATCGGTCAAAAAATTCCTGTTAAAACTTTTTTGCGCAAATGTAGCGGTATTATTTGATTCGGACAACTCTGTCCTGATTTTTTATGACTGAGGAGAAAAACGGGTCATCCGGTGATTATCCCTTGATAATTCGTTTGATTTCGTTCAGTTTGTTCAACGCTTCCAGGGGAGTCAGGTTATTGATCTCCAGATTCCTGATTTCATTGCGTACCTGATCGAGTACGGGATCATCCAGTTGAAAGAAACTCAACTGGTATCCTTCCACGCTGGAAGCAAGTCCCTTCACTGGCTTGGCAGTAACACCGGGCTGGCTGTTTTCACTCTCCAGCTGCTTGAGGATTTCATCGGCACGCTTGACGATGCTTTTGGGCATTCCTGCTATTTTTGCCACATGGATGCCGAAACTGTGTTCACTGCCCCCCGGAATCAGTTTGCGCAGGAAAATCACCCTGTTTCCGGTATCTTTTACGGAGATGTTGAAGTTTTTGATTCGCTTGAACGAATGTGTCATTTCGTTCAGTTCATGGTAATGCGTGGCAAACAGCGTGCGGGCGCCGGCCGCCGGATGTTCGTGGATGTATTCCACGATTGCCCAGGCAATCGATATACCGTCGTAGGTACTGGTACCTCGCCCCAGTTCGTCGAAGACAATCAGACTGCGCGGAGTGAGGTTGTTCAGGATTTCCGCCGCTTCGCTCATCTCCACCATGAAAGTGGATTCGCCCAGGGAAATATTGTCCGATGCCCCCACGCGGGTAAAGATTTTGTCAACCACTCCGATACGGGCTTTTTTGGCCGGGACGAAGCTCCCGATTTGCGCCATCAGCGTAATGAGCGCCGTCTGTCGCAGCAAAGCCGATTTGCCAGCCATGTTCGGCCCGGTAATAATCAATATCTGCTGCCGGTTCCGGTCCAGGTGCACATCGTTGGCAACATACGGCTCATCCGGCGGCAGTTGCCGTTCGATTACAGGATGACGCCCTTCCCTGATGTCTATGACATCCGATTCATCGACAACCGGTTTGACATACCGGTTGCAGACAGCCACATGAGCGAAGGAAATCAGGCAGTCCAGTTGAGCGATGGCCTGTGCATCCTGTTGAATCGGATGCGTATGTTCGGCCACGGCAAGCACCAGTTCACTGAAAAGCTGCATCTCCAGTTCCAGGATTTTTTCTTCCGCTCCCAGGATTTTTTCCTCATAGACCTTGAGTTCCTGCGTTATGTAACGTTCGGCATTGACCAGCGTCTGCTTGCGTATCCAGTCGGACGGCACCCTGTCTCGGTATGCGTTCCTGACTTCGATGTAATAGCCGAAAACGCTGTTGAAGGCGACTTTCAGGCTGGGGATGCCGGTTCGTTCGCTTTCGCGCTGCTGGATTTGCATCAGGTAATCTTTTCCCGTATAGGCAATGTCGCGGAGTTCGTCCAGTTCGCGGTGAACGCCCCTGGCAATCATGCCTCCCTTGCCGGCCAGCGCCGGCGGATCGTGGACGATCTCTTTCTCAATCCGCGCATGAACCGTTTCGCAGGGATTCAGCAGCTGAACAATGGCATTTAATTCCGGATCGCCGCTTTCGACACACAGCGACCGGATCTCCCCGACTGTCAGAAGCGCCACCTTCAACTGAACCATCTCGCGCGGCGAAACCCTTCCTGCCACAACGCGGGAAATGATCCGTTCCATATCGCCGGTTTGACCGATCAGCCGGCTTACCTGTTCCCGGAGGTCCTGATGACGGTAAAAATAACCGGTCACTTCCTGCCGTTTCCGGATGGCCTGAATGTCTTTCAGCGGAAAAACCACCCACCGTCGCAGCAGGCGCGCTCCCATGGGCGACTGGGTTTTGTCGAGGACGTCCATCAGCGCGCATCCGCCTTCATTCATCGTGCGGAGCAGTTCAAGGCTGCGAACGGTAAACTTGTCCAGCCGCACAAACCGGTCTGCCTCAATGCGGGAGATGGATGTGATATGAGAGGTTTGCTTGTGCTGCGTACTGTCCAGATACACCAGGACGGCGCCCGAAGCAACAATGCCGTGCTGGAGTTCCTGAATGCCGAATCCTTTCAGACTGACCGTTTCAAACTGTTTCCGCAGCCACTGCGAAGCCGTTTCCGGATGAAAAACCCAGTCTTCCATCTCAAACAGCAGGAAACGGGCGCCGAACGTTTCTTCAAACCGATTCCGCAGCGTGCGCTTGATCAGCACCTCTTTCGGAGCAAAATTATTCAGCAGCTTGTCCACGTAGGCGGCCGGCCCTTCGGCGGTCAGAAATTCTCCGGTGGAAATGTCGAGAAATGCAACGCCGCAAATCTCTTTCCCGAAATGGACGGCGGCCAGAAAATTGTTTTCCCGCC
Source organism: Tannerella sp. (assembly GCA_031276675.1). Classification (GTDB taxonomy): domain Bacteria; phylum Bacteroidota; class Bacteroidia; order Bacteroidales; family Tannerellaceae; genus Tannerella. The sequence continues at coordinate 37,220 of JAISMO010000179.1, read as the reverse complement.
GGTTGAGAATATGATCGTTGATGGATACGCCCGGCGTAACCAGTTCGGTAATCCCCCGTTTCACCAGCTTGGTAGTCGTTTTGGGGTCTTCCAGCTGGTCGCAGATGGCCACCCGTTTGCCGGCGCGAACCAGTTTGGGCAGGTATGAATCCAGCGCGTGATACGGAAAACCGGCCATCTCCACCTGCTGGGCGCTGCCGTTGTTGCGTTTCGTCTGGACAATTCCCAGAATGGCTGCGCCCACAACGGCGTCTTCACCATACATCTCATAAAAATCGCCCACGCGAAACAATAAAATCGCGTCGGGATGCTTCGATTTGATATCGAAGTACTGTTTCATTAAAGGTGTTTCTACTGTCTGTGACACAATGTTGTTCTTTCTGATTGTAATTCCTGACAAAGGTATGATTTTATCGTGAAAGTGTGATGATCCTTTGCTCAAAGGGTTCATTTCAAACCCTTGCGCCGGAGTCGAAACCCGGCTTTTGGTTCGGGGCTTTTAAAAAAAACGCATGCAACGGGAAATGTACCGTGGCCTGCGTTTCGGGTGAATAAACTTTTTTTTGAATGAAGTGAAAAACGGGGGATGGTCAGTCCGGCCTTCGGGCCGGTACATTCATTTCCATCCCCCGCCTCATCCGGCGAAGTCCTGCAGAGGCACGAACAGCGTGTCTCTCTATCGGCTCCTGTCCGGTTTGCTGCTTCTGCCGCCCTGTCCGGAGCGTTTCCGGCCCGAAGACGGTTTGCCGGAGCCGCGCTCGCGATTCTGTTTGCGAGAATCATTGCGGTAATGACTGCCGCCGGGTTCGTTCCCGTGACTGCGCCCGGGAGCCACCCAGGCGCGCGTATTGCTTCGGGCCTTGTGGTAGCGATGTTCTTTGGCGTGACGGATCACCACCTGCGAACGGTTGTTGTGGTAACGGGCATAGTCGCGCCGGTGTATCCGGTTGCGAGTCCACGGATTCGAATCATGATTCAGCACCACCTTATACATCCGGTACAGGTCGTGGCCGTGATAGTTCAAAGGCAAATAAACGCCCGAAACCCACCTCCTGTCGCTCAACCAGTAGAACAGTGCACGGTTGACGTCAAAGTAGATATTCAGTTCCGGGAAATAATAAAATTCGGCATAGTCGTAACCCACCGGCCCCCATGCCGGCTGCCGGTCGATATTGACGTGAACGGAAACCGCCTGCGCTTCCACCCTGCCGGCATGAAACAGGCCGGCAGCCAGCGCCAAAACTGAAATAACAATCCATCTTCTCATAACTTTTACTCTTAAAACATGAATACTGTATCTCTTTAAGTCCTATTTAAATTTTCAGTCATAACATCCTAACGTTATGACAGGCAAAGGTACGGAAAAAATGTTCATTGAGACGCCCTGCAGTGACTGGCTGGCCGATTTCAAACGCTCGCGGCCCGAACACGGATGAAGCAGCGGTGTGCCTTTGCAGGGAATCCCGTGTCAGGCGCCGGATGACAGGGTGAGACCCGGAACAGCCTCTCCCGGTGCGGCGGCAGACAGCGTTTATTTCGGCATAACTCCCTTTGTTCCACGAATATGATCCGGGCCGGATCGGGCCGGAAAACGGAAAAATGCTCCTGCCGATCGGCAGAACCGCAAAAACGGACGGATTCATACTTCCGTCCATGGACAGATCCATGAAAAGCGAACGATTCATGCTTCTGTCCATGGACAGATCCGTAAAAACGGACGGATTCATACTTCTGTCCATGGACGGCAGCATAAAAATAAAAATACACCCGCTTCCGCCTGCCCGAAGCGTGAAGCGACGGGAGTGAAGCGCTATGCGAAGCGACGGAAAGGCGCCCAACAGACCAACGGGACTGCGACCGTTGGGTCTGTAATGCACAGGCGTCGGCCTGTCCGGTGCAGTTATGCCGGTCGGCCTTTCGGATATCCGACATGTAGCCTGTTACGGTAAACGCATGACGGTTATCCGTTTTGCCGTATCCGGCGGCGATTTTTATGCCGGAAGGCGTGAAAACGGGGTATGCCTGTATCCCCGTATTCAGACCGGCAAAAAAATACACTTCTTCCAAATGGAATAAAAAAACAGAGGTTTCGCGTCATATTTGGAGTATAATAGCTATATTTGCAGCCATATTGATAAAAAATAAGGCCATTAATCGGCATAACGTCAACAAAAGAATGGACAGAACAGAACATTTAAACAACGCAAAAGGGTTATACAATGCAGCTTATGAGCATGATGCCTGCGGCGTGGGCATGTTGGTTCACATCCGTGGCGAGCAGTCGCACGGGATTGTGGAGTCGGCGCTCAGGGTGCTTGAAAACTTGCGGCATCGCGGCGCCGAAGGTGCGGACAACCAAACGGGCGACGGCGCCGGCATCATGGTGCAAATCCCGCATGAGTTTATTTTGCTTCAGGGCATTCCCGTTCCGGTAAAGGGAAAATACGGCACAGGGCTGGTCTTCTTCCCCAAAGACCCGGTGCAGCGGGAGGCAATGCTTCAGATTATAAAGGAAGAAATCGAAAGAGAAGGGCTATCCCTTATGCATATACGCCAGGTGCCGACCCATCCGGAGATTCTGGGTTCCGAGGCCCGGGCGGTCGAACCGGATATCAGGCAGATTTTCGTGACCGGTTCCGGTTCCGTTGAACAGCCGTTGCTTGAACTGAAACTCTACATCGTTCGCCGGCGCATTGAAAACCGGATCGCAAAAAGCACCCTGCCGGCAAAAGGAGACTTTTATGCCGTCTCCCTCTCCACGCGCAACCTGGTGTATAAAGGCATGCTGGAAACGATGCAGCTGCGGCATTATTATCCCGATCTGGTAAACGACTACTTTACGAGCGGCCTGGCGCTGGTACATTCGCGTTTCAGCACGAACACCTTCCCGCGCTGGAGCCTGGCGCAGCCTTTCCGTATGCTGGCACACAACGGCGAAATCAACACGATTCGCGGCAACCGCGAATGGATGGAGGCGCGTGAAAGCGTGCTGAGGTTGCCGGCGCTCGAACATATTGAAGACATATGCCCCATTATCCAGCCGAACATGAGCGACAGCGCGTCGCTGGACAATGCGCTGGAATTTCTGGTCGCCTCGGGCATGAGCCTGCCTCATGTGATGGCGATGCTGATCCCCGAAAGTTTCAACGACAAGAATCCGATTTCGGATGACCTGAAGGCGTTTTATGAATATCACTCCATCCTGATGGAGCCGTGGGATGGTCCGGCGGCGCTGCTGTTCAGCGACGGACGCTATGCGGGCGGCATGCTCGACCGGAACGGATTGCGCCCGGCACGTTACCTGATTACCCATGACGGCATCATGGTCGTTTCCTCCGAAGTGGGCGTCATTGACCTGGACCCGCGCCGGATCAAGGAAAAGGGCCGCCTGCAGCCGGGGAAAATCATCCTGGTGGACACCCAAAAGGGAGAACTTTATTACGATCCGCAGCTCAAAAAGGAACTGGCGGAAGCCAAACCCTACCATGCCTGGCTGACAGCGCACCGTGTCGAGCTGGACAGGTTGAAGTCCGGTCGCCACGTGGCCAGCAGCATCGACCGCTACGAACAGCGACTCCGTCTGTTCGACTACAGCCGCGAAGAGGTGGAACGCATCGTGATCCCGATGTGTACCGGCGGCGCCGAACCGGTCGGTTCCATGGGCAACGATACGCCGCTGGCCGTGTTGTCTGCCCGTCCGCAATTGCTGTACAACTATTTCCGCCAGCAGTTTGCCCAGGTGACCAATCCGCCCATTGACCCCATACGGGAAGAACTGGTGATGAGTCTGACGGAATACATCGGCGCGGTGGGCGACAATATTCTCCATCCTCACGCATCGCACTGCAAAATGGTGCGCCTGCCTCATCCGATCCTGACCAATACCCAGCTGGATATGCTGTGCAACATCCGCTACAAAGGGTTTAAGTCCGTCAAACTGTCGATGCTGTACAGCGTGCAGGAAGGAAGCAAAGGCCTGGAACGCGCACTGGATATGCTGTGCCGGCAGGCCGAACAGTCTGTGGCCGACGGTGTGAATTACATCGTGTTAAGCGACCGGGAATCCGATGAAACATGGGCGCCCATCCCGTCGTTGCTGGCGGTGAGTGCGGTACATCACAACCTGATTGCCGTGCAGAAACGTGTGCAAACCGCCCTGATTGTCGAAACCGGCGAACTGCGCGAAGTCATGCACGCCGCATTGCTGCTGGGATATGGCGCCAGCGCATTGAATCCATACATGGCGTTTGCCGTGATAGACGATCTGGTCAGGAAAAAGGAAATCCAGTTAGACTACGGCACGGCCGAAAAGAATTATATCAAGGCCCTTTGCAAAGGCCTGTTCAAGGTCATCAGCAAGATGGGAATCAGTACCATCCGCAGCTATCGCGGAGCCAAACTGTTTGAGGCCGTTGGACTGAGCGGGGAACTGTCCGCCGACTATTTCGGCCATACGGGCAGTACGATGGGCGGGATTCGCATGGAAGAAATCGCCAACGATTCCAGACGCCTTCATGACCGCGCCTTCCGCCAGCCGTCGGAGAAAATCATGCCCTATAACGGGATTCTCAGTTACCGTAAAGACGGCGAGAAACACGCCTGGAATCCGGAAACCGTTTCCACGCTGCAACTGGCCACCCGGCTGGGCAGCTACCGGAAATTCAAGGAATACACCCGGCTGGTTGACGAAAAGGAACAGCCCGTCTTCCTGCGCGATTTCCTGGCTTATAAAAAAGGAAAGGCCATTGCGACGGAGCAGGTGGAGCCGGCAAGCGAAATCATGAAACGCTTCGTTACGGGCGCCATGAGCTACGGCTCCATCAGTCAGGAAGCACACGAAACCATTGCCATGGCGCTGAACAAAATCCACGGACGCAGCAATACGGGCGAAGGAGGAGAAGACCCCGAACGCTTCAAGCCGCGGGCCGACGGACTGTCGCTCCGTTCGGCCATCAAGCAGGTGGCGTCGGGACGCTTTGGCGTCACAACCGAATATTTAGTCAACGCCGACGAGATACAGATCAAGATAGCTCAGGGCGCAAAGCCGGGCGAAGGCGGTCAGCTTCCCGGACATAAGGTAAATCAAATTATCGCCCGAACCCGACATTCCATGCCGGGTATCTCGCTGATTTCACCACCGCCCCATCACGACATCTACTCCATCGAAGATTTGGCACAACTGATTTTTGACCTCAAAAACGTCAATCCGGAGGCGGAAATCAGCGTCAAACTCGTTTCGGAAAGCGGAGTCGGGACGATTGCCGCCGGCGTAGCCAAAGCCAAAGCCGACCGGATCATCATCTCCGGAGCCGAAGGCGGTACGGGCGCTTCACCCCTCAGTTCCATCCGTTATGCAGGTACGCCCTCCGAGATAGGCCTGTCGGAAACACAGCAGATTCTGGTGATGAACGGTCTGCGCGGACAGGTGCGTCTGCAAACCGACGGACAGCTGAAAACAGGTCGGGATATTATCATGATGGCCATGCTGGGCGCCGAAGAATTTGGCTTTGCCACTTCGGCCCTGATTGTACTCGGATGCGTGATGATGCGCAAGTGTCACATGAATACCTGTCCGGTGGGTATTGCTACACAGGATGAAGTCCTGCGCAAACGATTCCTTGGCAGGCATGAATATCTGGTGAATTTCTTCACCTTTCTGGCTGAAGAAGTGCGCGAACACCTGGCCGAAATGGGCTTTACGAAACTGGACGACATTATCGGACGTACCGACCTGGTTGAACGGAAACCGTTCGACGGCACGGTCAAACATCAGTTACTGGACTTCTCCAGGCTGTTGTGTTTTAATGGCGTCGCAGAGCACGGGTCGATTCGACAGACCACGAAGCAGCATCATAAAATCGTTGATGTAAAGGACCGTGAAATCCTGCGCGAAGCCGGAGATGCAATAGAAAACCGAACCGGCATATCGCTGGAGTACTCCATCGCCAATACCGACCGGGCCGTAGGCGCCATGTTGTCGGGTGTCATCGCCAAGCGGTACGGAAACGCCGGATTGCCTGACCATACGTTGAATGTGCATTTCAAAGGTTCTGCCGGACAGAGTTTCGGAGCATTCCTGGCACATGGCGTTCATTTCCATCTCGAAGGCGAAGCCAACGATTACCTGGGCAAAGGATTGAGCGGAGGCTGTATCAGCCTGGCTCCGCCGGACGGGTCGTCCTTTGTGGCCGGCAACAATACGATTGCGGGAAATACCCTGCTATACGGCGCAACCGGTGGTGAAGTATACATCAGCGGTCGTGCAGGCGAACGGTTCTGCGTGCGCAACAGCGGCGCCATTGCCGTAGTGGAAGGCGTGGGTGACCATTGCTGCGAATACATGACCGGCGGACGGGTCGTTGTACTTGGCGACACGGGCCGGAACTTTGCAGCCGGGATGAGTGGCGGCGTGGCCTATGTATGGAATAAAAACGGTGATTTCGACTTTTACTGCAACATGGAAATGGTCGAACTTTCGCTGATCGAAGACAGCATTTCGCGCAAGGAACTGTATGAACTGATATGCAATCACCATCAGTATACGGGCAGTCTGCTGGCCGCCAAAATCATTGACAACTGGGATCGATACGCGGATGAGTTCATCCGGATTGTTCCCATCGAATACAAAAAGGTGATGCAGGAGGAACAGATGAAAAAGTTACAGCGGAAAATTGCAGAGATGCAGCAAGATTACTAAAATTATAATGAAAAGAAGATGGGAAATCCGAAAGCATTTTTAACCGTCCCCAGGCAGGAAGCGGGATACCGTCCTGTTGAGGATCGGATCAATGATTTTGGCGAAGTAGAACAGACATTGAACAGCCGCGACCGCCGTACACAGGCTTCGCGCTGCATGGATTGCGGCATTCCGTTTTGTCACTGGGCCTGTCCGATTGGGAATAAACAACCGGAATGGCAGGACAAACTGTATCGCGGACAATGGGAAGAGGCGTATTATATTTTGGCGCAGACGTGTGACTTTCCCGAGTTTACCGGTCGCATTTGCCCGGCGCCCTGCGAGAAAAGCTGCGTGCTGTCGCTCAGTATTCACGAACCTGTGACGATTCGTGAAAACGAGGTGTCGATAGCCGAGATGGCTTTTCGCGAAGGATTTATCCGACCGGTTCAGCCCGTGCGCAACGGTAAAAAAGTGGCGGTTGTCGGGAGCGGCCCTGCGGGATTGACCGCAGCGAACCGACTGAATCGGAAAGGCTATGAGGTGACGGTTTTCGAAAAAGACGAATTTGTCGGCGGACTGCTTCGTTACGGCATTCCGAATTTCAAACTGGGGAAGAAAATCATCGACCGCCGCATTCGCCTGATGGAAACGGAAGGCGTGCTGTTCAAACCGAATACGAAAGTCGGACAAGACTTGCCGGCGAAGGAACTGGTCGATGCATACGATGCGGTCTGCCTCGCCATCGGCAGTGAAACGCCGCGTGACCTGCCGGTGGAAGGACGCGAACTGAAAGGCGTCTATTTTGCCATGGAACTGCTGGCACAGCAAAATCGCCTCCTGCAAGGGATCGAGATTCCGAAGCACGATCTGATCAGCGCCAAAGGCAAAAAAGTGTTGGTCATTGGCGGCGGCGATACGGGCAGCGACTGTGTCGGCACTTCGAATCGCCACGGAGCAACCGCCATTACGCAGATTGAAATACTGCCGAAACCTCCAGTCGACTTCAACCCCGCTACGCCCTGGCCCGCGTATCCGCAGATACTCAAGACAAGCAGCAGTCACGAAGAAGGTTGCGTGCGCCGCTGGAACCTGACGACGAACCGATTCATCGGGGTAGATGGTGTCCTGAAAGGCGTCGAAGTCGAAGAAGTCGAATGGGGGTCCCGGGACAACGGTCGGCAGACCATGCAACCGACCGGCCGAAAAGAAGTGCTGGATGTGGATATGGTCTTTCTTTCCATGGGTTTCGTACACCCTGTACAGGACGGATTGATTCGGGAACTGGCGCTTGCCACCAACGAACGCAAAAACATTTCCGTTGACAACCGCGACCTCACATCCTGCGAGAAAGTCTTTGCCTGTGGCGATGCGGTTTCCGGGGCCAGTCTGGTTGTGCGCGCCATGGCGTCCGGACGCAGAACAGCTGAATCCATCGACCGCTTTCTGAAGGAATGACAATTGAGCAGTACATTCGATTATTAATAAAACAAGAAACAGAATTTTATGTGTGGAATAACAGCAATTTTCAACATACGCAAGGATGAATCCATGGAAACGTTCCGCAAACAGGCCTTGCGAATGAGTAAGCTCATCCGTCACCGCGGACCGGACTGGAGCGGCATCTATACTGGTAAAACGGCGGTACTGGCACATGAACGTCTTTCCATCGTCGATCCTGCATCCGGCAAACAACCGCTGTTCAGCTCCGACGGACACGTATCTTTGTGCGTTAACGGTGAAATCTACAATCACCGTGAACTGCGCGACCGGTTTGAGGGCAAATATGAATTTCAGACCGGTTCGGACTGTGAAATTATCCTGGCCCTGTATCAGGAAAAGGGGATTGATTTTCTGGAAGACCTGAACGGTATTTTTGCGTTTGCGCTCTACGACGAACAGAAGGACGTCTTTCTGATTGCCCGCGACCCGATTGGGGTTATTCCGCTCTACGCAGGAACGGATGCCGCCGGGCACGTGCTCGTCTCCTCCGAACTGAAAGCGCTGGAAGGATTCGCCACACAATACGATCAGTTTAAGCCCGGCCATTACTGGTACAGCGGCGACAAAGAGCCTGTACAGTGGTATCGGCGGGACTGGATGGATTACCGGAATGTGATGAATAACACAAGCGACAGACAAGTGCTGCGCGAGTCGCTGGAAAACACCGTGCGCCACCAGTTGATGAGCGACGTGCCTTACGGCGTGCTGCTTTCCGGCGGACTGGACTCGTCCATTATTTCCGCCGTAGCCAAGCTGTTTGCTTCCGGACGCATCGAAAGCGATCTGCAAACAGGCGCCTGGTGGCCGCAACTGCATTCGTTCGCCATCGGGCTGGAAGGATCACCCGACCTGGTGGCCGCCAAAAAAGTGGCCGAACACATCGGCACGGTGCATCATGAAATCTATTACACCATACAGGAAGGCCTCGACGCCATCCGGGACGTGATCTATCACATTGAAACATATGACGTGACCACCGTCCGGGCTTCCACGCCGATGTACCTGCTTGCCCGCGTAATCAGGAGCATGGGAATCAAGATGGTGCTCAGCGGCGAAGGCGCCGATGAAGTGTTTGGCGGATACCTTTATTTCCACAAGGCGCCGGATGCGGAAGCGTTCCATGCCGAAACGCTCCGGAAAGTCGGCAAATTATACCTGTATGACTGCCTGCGGGCCAATAAAAGTCTGGCTGCCTGGGGCGTCGAAGGGCGCGTGCCGTTTCTGGACAAGGAATTTCTGGATGTGGCGATGCGGCTCAATCCGGAATCAAAAATGGCGCCGGGCAGGGTGATTGAAAAGAAAATCCTGCGCGAAGCCTTTGAAGACCTGTTGCCCGCAAGCGTGGTCTGGCGTCAGAAGGAACAGTTTTCCGACGGAGTCGGTTACAACTGGATTGATACCCTGAGGGCGGTTGCCGAGAGCGAAGTCTCCGACGAACAGATGGCGCGCGCCGCAGAACGTTTTCCCATACATACACCTCAAAACAAGGAAGAATACCGCTATCGCAGTATCTTTGAGGAATATTTTCCGAGTGACAGCGCCATCCGTTCCGTGCCCTCTGTTCCGAGCATAGCCTGTTCCACCGCCGAAGCACTGGCCTGGGACAGTGCGTTCCGCAACATCAACGAACCCAGCGGACGGGCCGTGAAAGACATACATGTAGACAGTTATCAGGAATAGATTTCAACCTGTCGCAACCCATAAGCGATCCGTATCGCAGGCTTTTATACTTCGCGTGGCATGGTTATATGCATAACGCAGTCCGATAAAAATACCATCATGTGGTTGGTTCCCCTGAAGCTATATCTTCAGGGGTCCGAAACTGCAATGATGAGTGGTTAGCGGTTAGTAATGAGCGGGCTGAAGCCTGTGAGGAACCGTGTACTCCGCCGTTCACTCGCAATTCTCCTGGTCGCGTTTGGGATTCATTTTTCCGCCAGCAACCGTTTCATCGTTTCCGAAATGGCGCGTCCTTCGGCTTTGCCGGAAAGGGCTTTGGAGGCAATGCCCATGACCTTTCCCATGTCGCGCGGACCGGAGGCGCCTGTCTGTTCAATGATTTTCTTCAGTTCGCTTTCCAGTTCTTCGGCGGAGAATGGCTGCGGGAGGTAGGACTCCATTGCACACACTTGCGCCAGTTCCGCATCGGCCAGTTCCCGGCGGTTTTGTTCCCGGTAAATTTGGGCGGCGTCCTTGCCCTGCTTCACCAGTTTTTGGATGATTTTGAGCGCTGTCTCATCCGTCAATGTGTCGTTTGCGCCCGGAGCCGTCTTTGCTTCCAGGAAATACTTCTTTACATTGCGAAGCGCGTCCAGTTTCACTTTGTCTTTCGCCAGCATAGCGGCTTTGATGTCATTGCTGATTTGTTCAAATAAGTTCATTGCTGATTCTGTTTACATATTCATTAATTAAATCTGATTGGGGTCGGCAGCACGGAGGATTTGGCTGGGGAGGGTCTGGCGGAATCCGCCGCATCCGGCATACTTTTTCTGCGCGCCTCGAGGATTTTTCCCGGTTCGCGGTCGCAAACCGGATGTTCTTCCAGCCAGTGAATGAAGGAGTCGTCGTCCATCTCCTCTCCGGTCAGCACGACGATACGCGCCATCAAGTCGTCGCGTTTGTCCTGCAAGCCATAGAACCGTTCGATTCTTTTCTTGATCTCTTCTTCCTTTTTCTTATCAATCGCTTTCGTTCTGGAAATATCTTCCCGCTCTTTGCTGGTAAGTATATCATCCAGTCCGAATCCGGAAGCCAGGATCGTAAATTTGACTTTTTCGCCCAGGGAGTCGTCGTAGGCCAGTCCCCAGATGACCTTGATGTATTTCTCAAATTCTTCCATGAATTTCCGGACATGACTGATCTCTTCGATGCACAGTTCATACCGCTCGTCGGAACTGGAAGTAATCTGGAAAAGGATTTTTTTTGCATTGTCAATGTCGTTGTAGCTGAGCAGGGGAGAATTGAGGGCATCCCGGATGGCTGTTTCCAGCCGGTTCTCGCCTTCGCCGTAGCCGGCACTCATCAGGGCGATGCCGCCGTCCTTCAGGGTTGTATTCACGTCGGCGAAATCCAGGTTCACTTCTCCGGTCAGGGTAATCAGTTCCGAGATGCTTTTGGCTGCGACCGTCAGCGTGTCGTTGGCCTTGGCAAAGGCTTTCCGGACGGAAACCCTGGTTCTGTTGTGGAGGTTCTCCCGGTAGAGTTCGCTCAGGCGTTCGTTGTTCACGACGAGCAGGGCATCCACGTTCTTGCTCATTTCTTTTACACCGTCCAGCGCCTGAATGATTTTGTCGTATCCTTCGAACAGGAACGGAATGGTCACAATCCCCACCGTCAGGATATTCATCTCTCTGGCGATCCCGGCAATCACCGGCGCGGCGCCCGTGCCTGTTCCTCCGCCCATGGCCGCTGTGATAAAGACCATCTGGGTGCCGTCGTTCAGCATGTTACGGATGTCTTTCTCGCTTTCCAGGGCAGCTTCCTCCGCTTTTTTCGGATCGTTGCCGGCACCCAGTCCTTTCGTAACATGAGGTCCCAGCACGATTCGTACCGGAACATCGGAATTTTTCATGTGTTGCCAGTCCGTGTTGCACAGCACGAACGTGACGTCGTGTATGCCTTCCTTGTACATATGTTTCACCGCGTTTCCGCCGCCGCCGCCAACGCCGATCACCTTGATGATTTTTCCCGTATCTGACTGGAACTTGAATGGTATAATCGCACTTAGTGTATTTTTTTCCTCGTTCATCTTTCTCCTCTTTTTCGTTTCTCAGTCATCCGCAAACAAGTCTTTTGTCTTTATCTTCTCAATAAATTTGCTCAGTCCTCTTTTTTTTCTGTCGGTTTTATCGGAAGCTCCTGTCGGTTTTTTGTCGGTCAATCCACCTTCAGGCCGCAACGTTTCCACGTCCTCAGGCTCCGGTTCAACCGGTTTCGGAGGCGAAATGTGTTGCAGACAGTTCTCCGTCCCCTGAATCAACAGGCTGATGGCCGTCATATACTTCGGGTCATTGACCCTGTTTTCGTTTTTTTCCATCCTTTCTTTCCGGATGGCCGCGGGAGTGACCTCCAGATTGAATCGCTGGCGAAGCAGTTCCGGCAGTTCCTTCAGGTCGGAAGCGTTGCCTGTCAGCACAATTCCGGAGGATAACGAGGCCATATCACCCATTGAGCGGATTCGTTCATATACATTCTCCACAATCTCCTTTATTCGCCCTTCGATGATGGCGTTCAGGCGTACCGAGTCCACCTTCTGGCCGTCAATAGCGATTTTTCCCTGCGGATGGTCGGCGTTTTTTTCCTGTCCGGCTAAGGAAAGACCGTAGGTGATTTTCAACCATTCAGCTTCCTCTTTCCTCAATTTCAGCGTTCGCATCAGGTCCCCGGTGATCAGTTGGACGCCCAGAGGAATCACCGACAGGAGCGCCAGCGAGCCATGTTGATAAACAGCAACCGAAGTCACTCCGGTATCAAAACTCATCAGTACGCAACCTGTTTCTTTTTCTTTCCGGCCAAGCGTCGCTTCGGCCAGCGCCAGCGGCGAAACAATGATCCCCGCCAACTGAAGGCCGGTGAGTTTCACACAATCCATGACGCAGTTTCGGATAGATGGCCGTCCGACAATCAGCTTGTAATGCGCCTCAATGCGTCCGGCGGGAAGTCCTTTCGGCTGTTCAACCTGTTTTCCGTCCACATAATAGACCGGCGGAGCAATCGCCACTACGTCCTCCATGTCCGGACGGTATGCACGACACTGCATGTCCAGGGCGCGGAGGTCGTTTTCCGAAACGGTTGCCCCCATAGAGAGGGTTTTCATTTCGAAATGCTCGATGGAACGGAGTGATTGTCCGCCGACGCCGACGTATACTTTCTCAATCCGGAAATCAGGCAGTTTATCAACAATCCTGTTTTGCAGTTTTTCTATCAGCCGTTTCATCAGCCGGCCGGTCGATTCCTTGTGATAGATGTTTCCCCGACGGATGCTGCTGCCGTCAGCTTCTTCCCTTTCTACGGCCAAAACGGAAATCCTCCCCTCTTCATTCTTGCTGCCGATCATGCCGATGAAGCAGGATGTCTCTATGTCAATGGCGACTATGTAATTTGCATCTACCATAAATGCTTTATTTTTTCGTACAGACAATCTGGTTTTTATACTTCACATTTATCATTTCATATTTTTCCCATCCGGTTTTCGGAATCGCCTGTTCATAAAACAATTGCAAGTGATCCATTTTTTTTCTGAAATCGTCGAGACTGCCCAGCAGAATCCGGCAATTGCCTGCGCGCGGAACCAGTTCCACATCCTTTTCCGAATGAACATAAATCTGTTCTATCTGAAGATTCCAGAACTTATGTTTCTGCAAAAATAATGCAAATTTGAATAACTCGGCTGTCGCAAATGATTTTTCTATCTTCCCACTGGCTACCGGCAAGCGGGTTGCATAGCGATAATCTGCCGGCATCACACTCCCCAAATCGTCAACATAATAACTTCCTCTATTGCCGAATACTCGCAAAACGGGCATTTTCTGTGTAATTTCAATTTTTACGTTGCCGGATGATGTTTTATAGGCGTTGACTGTAGCCACAAGTTCATTTTTGGCAACCACCCTTTCAATGGTATCTGTATTGATCCGGTAGACGGGCCGGCCTACTGGATAGAGCCGTACATTTTTTAACATGGAGACAATTTCCCTTTCACGCAGAAACGGTCTGTCCACGCTGTCCCTGATAACTATAATCAGGTTGCGGCAGAGGGTTTCCTCTCCGGATTCCTGCTTGAGGAAAAGGATGAAGACGAGGCAACCCAGTAAAATGAAGGCAACAGCGATGGACAGGATACGTTTCATTTCCGTTCGAGGATTTGTTTAACCGGTTCGACAAGACGGTCTATATCGCCGGCACCGAGCGTCAGAACGACTTCATACGTTCCGGCAGCAATGCATTTCGGCAATTGCGCTTTCGTGCAAAGCGTTTTTGCCGGAATCGTCACCCGGTCGAAAATCAACCGGGAGGTAACGCCCGGAATCGGTTCTTCACGAGCCGGATAAATATCCAGCAAAATCAATTCGTCCAGCAGCGACAGGCTTTCGGCAAAACCCACCGCAAAGTCGCGCGTCCGGGTGTACAGGTGCGGCTGGAAAATACCGGTCACCTTCCGTCCGGCATAAAGTTCCTTTACGGACAGGATGCTGTTTTTCAATTCTTCCGGATGATGGGCGTAATCGTCAATCATGACGATGTTTTCTTTTTTGAGACAGATGTCAAAACGGCGCTCCACACCGGCATACGATTTCATCGCCCCCCGGATTTCATCGTCTGAAATACCGTTTAACCAGGCTAATGCAATAGCAGCAACGGCATTTTCGACATTGATTTTTACCGGTACGCCCAATTGAATGTTCTCCACACGTGCAGAAGGCATCACCCAGTCGAAACGGATTTCTCCGTTATCAATACGGATGTGTTCCGCATGAAAATCGGCTTTTTCATCTGTCGCCGAATAGGTATACAATTTGACGCCGGCCTGCAGTCGCGGCATGAGATTGAGGCCGGACTTCAGAATCAAAACGCCTCCCGGACGAATCAGCGACGTGAAAATTTCAAAACTTTCCTGATATGCCTCGATGGAGCCGTAAATATCCAGATGGTCGGGATCGACATATGTAATGACAGCCATCCAGGGTGATAGCTGATGAAAAGAACGGTCGTATTCGTCGGCTTCAATCACCGTCAAATCGGAATGTTCGGACAACATCAGATTACTGCCCGTATTTTTCAGGATTCCCCCCAAAAACGCATTGCATCCAGAGGAAGACTGATGTAGAAGATGAGCCGTCATGGACGAGACTGTCGTTTTTCCGTGCGTCCCGGCAATGCACAGTCCCCGTCCCGATCGGGTAATCAGCCCCAGCACCCGGGAACGTTTAAGAACTTCATAGCCCTGCCTGCGGAAATACGTCAGTTCTGTATGTGATTCGGGTACAGCCGGTGTATAGATTACCCATGTGGCATCGGGGGACATGAAATCCGGGGGAATCAACCGGAGGTCGTCCGTAAAATGAAGATCGACGCCTTCCTGTACCAGTTGTTCGGTCAGAGCGGAGGGGACCCGATCATACCCGGCCACGGAAATGCCTTTGGAACGGAAATAACGAATCAGCGCACTCATCCCGATGCCGCCGGCTCCGATGAAATAGACTTTACGCGGTAGGGTTTTACACAACGATGCCGAATCGCTATGCGTTGACATCGGAACACTGATGCACATCAGTTTTACCATTTCGTCCACGATAAGCTCGGCGCTACGGGGTTGCGCCAGTTGGGCAATGCGTTCGCCGAGCACACGCAATCGTTCCGTGTCGTGGACAAGACTTAAAATGGAATCGACCAGTTGTGTTTCCGCCTCCCTATCCGCCAGCATTACGGCCGCCCCCTTGTCAGCGACCGTCTGTGCGTTTTTGGTCTGATGATCTTCCGCCACATTAGGCGAAGGAATCAGAATGACCGGTTTTCTCAGCAAACAAAACTCGGAGACGGAACCGGCGCCGGCACGCGATACTACCAAGTCTGCCGCCGCATACGCATAATCCATGCGCGAAATGAAACCGGAACACCAGAGCAAATGCCGGACCTCTTTTCCTTTCAACTGTTGTCGGATCGCGTCGTAGTAAGTGCGCCCCGTCTGCCAAATCACCTGGATGTCGGCATCCAGTAACCGATCCAGTCCATTCAACAGACCGTTGTTGATGGTGCGTGCACCCAAACTTCCACCGAGTACCAGCACAGTCTTTTTTTCGGTCGACAACTGAAAATAGTCCAACGCCATCCTTCTGTCTTCGACGTTTTTCTCCAACTCTTGCCGCACGGGATTGCCGGTGAACACCATCTTCCGTTCAGGAAAAAAACGCTCCATGCCTTCATAGGCTACACAGACCGTGTCAACCCGTTTCCCCAGCCATTTGTTAGTAATGCCGGCATAGGAGTTTTGCTCCTGAATCAATGTCGGGACGCGCAGAGAGGAAGCCGCCCAGAGCGTCGGCGCGCTGGCATATCCGCCGACACCCACAACGATGTCGGGTCGGTATTCGCGAAGCAGTTTTTTTGCCATTCTCAGGCTTTTGAGCAATTGAAACAGCACGGAAACGTTTTTCAGTTTGCGACTCCGATTGAATCCGCTGATCGGTAATCCGACGATTTTGTATCCGGCAGCCGGCACCCGTTCCATTTCCATGCGGTTGTCCGCACCGACAAACAGGATTTCCGATTCGGGAAAACGCTGTCTGAACGTATTGGCGATGGCTATTGCCGGAAAGACATGTCCGCCTGTTCCGCCGCCGCTGATGATGACCCGGTATGATTTCATTTTTCCGACACAATTGATTCTGCGGCGAATATAGGATTTTTTTTCGAATCCGCCTCCATTTCCGTCGGCAAATCTTCTTCTCCTTTTTTCATTTCACCCGTCTCTCCCATCCCGGCACTGTAATGACTTATACTGAGCATAATGCCGATATAAACGCATGTCAGCATGGTCGACGTTCCTCCACGGCTAATCAAGGGTAGCGGCTGACCCGTCACCGGAATCATCCCCACATTGACCGCCATGTGTATAAGCGCCTGGGTGACGATCAGCAATCCGCATCCGATCACCAGGTATTTCGAAAAAAGCCCTTTGCATTTCCGGGCAATCATGCCGACCCGCACCATCAGCATAATATACAGCATCAGAACGAAAAGCCCTCCGAAAATGCTCAGTTCCTCAATGATAATGGCATAAATAAAGTCGGAATATGCCTGAGGCAGAAAGTCTCGCTGTACGCTCCGGCCGGGGCCTTTTCCCCAAAAAAGTCCACTCGAAGCAATAGCTGCCTTGGCATGTGTAATTTGGTAATCTTCGTCTGCCGGTATAAGATAGGTTTTGTCATCTGCTTTTTTAGACCCGATAAACGTAAGAACACGTTTTTGCCAGGTAGCGGCACGGGGGACATATTTTCTGACAGTCTCCTGCGGAGTCACGGAAAGGATAAACACAAACACCGCGCCCAGCAGGGTTACCCAAAACAACAGTTTGCCCAGCTTCCTGTACGGAACTTGACCAATAAACATCAGCAGAAAACATACGCTACCCAGCAGGAGCGCCGTGGACAGGTTGAACGGGAAAATCAGCAGGCAAACGGGCGCCACTCCCCAAACAATCCACTTGAACACTTTATCGTCGGAAAATCGTCGTCGTCTACTTAACAAGAAAGCGACATAAACGATACAGGCCAGTTTCCCAAATTCGGACGGCTGGAACTGGAATCCGAACAGGGGTAACCATCGGGAAGCATCATGTACATTGATGCCGACGAAAAACGTGGCGATGAGCAACACGACGGAAACGGGCAGTAGCAGGATGGCCACTGGAAAAAACCTGTAATGCGTATGCGCCAGGAACAAAATCAGCAAAAAACCGCCGAATAGAAATGAGGCATGACGCATAATCGGCACCCAGATATTCGTATTTTTCGGCGAATAAACAATAGGACTGGTTGCGCTAAAGACCTCGATCAGGGAACATCCGGCCAGCAGCAGGAAAATCACCCAAATCACCCTGTCTCCGTAGAATACTTTTTTTGCCAGTTGGCTTGTTTCCATGTGCTTGAAATTTACAGGTTACGTACGCACGTTTTGAACCGGTTTCCCCGATCTTCGTAATTCTTGAACAGGTCGAAACTTGCACAGCAGGGCGACAGCAGTACCGTGTCACCTTTCTGTGCCAGCCGGTAAGCCGTGTTGACGGCCTCTTCCATCGAGCGAGCGTCGGCAATATGCTCTATCTTGCCGTCGAAGAAGGCATGTAATTTCGTATTGTCCACGCCCAGAAAAATCAGGGCGCGCGCCTTTTTCATAACGAGCGCTTCGATTTCGGAATAGTCGTTACCCTTGTCCGTACCGCCGAGAATCAGTACGAGTTTTGTATGGATGCTTTGCAGCGCATACCAGCACGAATTGACGTTGGTCGCTTTGGAGTCGTTGATATAGTCTACGCCCCGAATACGGACAACCGTTTCCAGGCGGTGTTCCACACCGGTGAAATCGCTCAGCGACGCACGGATTTTCTCATTGCGTATGTCCAGTATCCTGGCTGCGATGCCGGCAGCCATTGAATTGTATAGGTTATGCACACCTTTCAGGGAAAGTGAGTTTCGTTCCATGTCAAATGTTCCATTTAATGTTTCAATCATAATCTTTCCTTCCGACACGTACCCCTTCAGGGAAGGATGGCAGCAGTCGGAAAACGGATATAATGCAGCTTGTGGACGCCGTCGGGACAGTTCGCGGGCAATGACGGGGTCGTCATTCCAAAAAATAAACGCATCCTGCTCCGTCTGGTTTTGAATAATTCGAAATTTCGCGTCCACATAGTTCTGCAGGTTGTAGCCGTAGCGGTCGAGGTGGTCGGGCGTGATGTTGAGCAGGATGGCAATGTCGGCTTTGAAGTCGTACATGTTGTCCAACTGGAAACTGCTCAGTTCAATGACATAACACGCATGCGGCGTTTCGGCCACCTGCAGGGCGAGGCTGTTCCCCACGTTCCCGGCCAGTCCTACATCCAGTCCAGCCTGCGAGAGGATATGATGCGTCAGCATGGTCGTCGTCGTTTTGCCGTTGCTGCCGGTGATGCAAATCATTTTGGATGCCGTATAGCGTCCGGCAAGTTCAATTTCGGAAATGACCGGGATGCCACGCGCGACGATTTGCCGCATCACAGGCGCTCGATCCGGGATGCCAGGACTTTTGACGACTTCGTCCGCATTCAAAATCAGCGCTTCCGTGTGGTGGTTCTCTTCCCACGCAATGCCGTGCTGCGTCAGCAGGTCCCGGTACGGAGGACGGATGACAGCGCTGTCGGAGACAAACACGTCCCATCCACGTGCCTGCGCCAGGATAGCAGCGCCCGTACCGCTTTCGCCCGCTCCGAGTATGACCATTCGCCTGCCCACCGTCTATCTCAGTTTCAGAGTTATTAATGTAATAGCCGCCAGCATAATCCCGATTAGCCAGAAACGCACAACGATTTTTGACTCCGGGACGGCGCTCCGGGGTTTGCGTACCAGTGTCAGGGGCTGTTTGCCGGGTATCTGAAAATGATGATGCAGGGGCGTCATCTTGAACACGCGGCGTCCGGCGCCATATTTCCTCTTCGTATACTTGAAGTACGTCACCTGTATCACTACCGACAGACTCTCGATCAGGAAAATGCCACAAAGGATGGGTATCAGCAGTTCTTTGCGGATGAGGATGGCGAAGACGGCGATGATACCACCCAACGTCAGGCTGCCCGTGTCACCCATGAAGATTTGCGCCGGGAAGGAGTTGTACCACAGGAAACCGATGGTGGCGCCGATAAAGGCTGCCGCAAAGATCACCAATTCCTCCGCTTTGGGGATGAACATGATGTTGAGGAACGAGGCAAATTCAATGTGCGACGATGTATAGGCCAGTATCCCCAGCGCCGTGCCGATGATGGCCGAACTGCCTGCGGCCAAGCCGTCCAGACCGTCGGTCAGATTCGTGCCGTTCGATACGGCCGTCACGATAAAAATGACCACCAGCACGAACAGCAGGCATGTCGCTTCGGTTTTGTAGCGGCCCGCCCAGTCGCCCAGCCAGGCATAGTCGAAGTTGTTGTTTTTGATGAAGGGAATGGTCGTCTTGGCCGACTTTTTGTGGTCGGAATGGTGGCGCACTTCCTCAATCGCGTTTGCCGTCGTACTGCGTATTTCCATGTTTTCGCGAATGACCACCTCCGGACTGAAGAAAAGCGTCAGTCCGACGATCAATCCCAGGCCGGTTTGTGCAAAGATTTTGAACCACCCGTGCAGTCCGTCCTTGTCCTTGCGGAACACCTTGATGTAATCGTCTACGAAACCGAGACAGCCGAGCCAAACCGTAGTCAGCAACATCACGATCACGTAGACGTTGTTCAGCCTCGCAAACAGAAACACAGGGACGATAATGGCTATCAGGATGATGATACCACCCATCGTGGGTGTTCCCTTTTTTTTCATCTGATCCTCAATCCCCAGGTCGCGAAAGGTTTCCTTGATTTGCAGCCGTTGCAGCCGGTCGATAATGCGTCGTCCGGTCAACGTGGAGAGAATCAGCGAAAAAACAAGCGCCGATATCGCTCGGAACGAGATATAACGAAAGACTCCCGTGCCGGGGATGTCAAATTGCGTATGAAGATAGTTAAACAGATCGTACAGCATCGTTTATGTTATAAAGTAATTCGTAACAGTTGCACATTAATAACGGTATGCAAACCAAACTCAAGTTTGGATTTTTCATCCTCGCAAAAGAGGTGTCATCACGTTGTTTCCACATCAATCCCGGTAGCATCATGATTGAAAAAGCTGTTTCAGTATTTTCCGGTCGTCAAAGGGATATTTTACGCCCTTGATTTCTTGATAGTCTTCGTGCCCTTTGCCGGCCACCAGGATGATGTCGCCTTTCCGGACCAGTTGCACGGCAGTCTTGATGGCCTGCATACGGTCGGTGATGCAGAGCGTGCGCCGGAGGTCAGCGTCCGTCAATCCGGCTGCCATATCTGCGATGATGGCGTCCGGCTCTTCGAAACGCGGATTGTCCGACGTCAAAATCACCAGGTTGCTCTGTCGGCAGGCTTCACGAGCCATTAGCGGACGCTTGCCTCTGTCGCGGTTGCCGCCGGCGCCGACGACGGTCAGGATGCGACCTTTCCCGTTCAGCACCTCCCGAATGCCGTTCAGCACGTTTGCCAGCGCATCAGGCGTATGGGCATAATCCACAATCGCCGTATATCCCTCCGGGCAGACGATGGTCTCGAAGCGCCCGGCGACGGGACGCAACAGACTGAGAGCAACCAGCGTTTCCTCCGCGTCCTGTCCCAATGCAAGGGCGGCGCCGTAGACGGCCAGCAGATTGTATGCGTTAAACTGCCCCACGAACGCGACGTTGACTTCCCGCCCGTTGATCAACAGTTCGGTTCCTTCAAAGTACGATTCGATGATTTTCCCCTTGAAGTCGGCCAGCGTCCGGAGAGAATACGTCAACTTGCGGGCGGCCGTGTTTTGCAGCATCACCATGCCCAACTTGTCGTCCGCGTTCGTCAGCGCAAAAGCGTCGGAAGGCAGACCGTCGAAAAAGCGTTTCTTGGCTTTCAGGTAGTTCTCCATCGTCTGATGATAATCCAGATGGTCGCGCGTCAGGTTGGTGAAGATGCCGCCGGCAAAAGTCAGGCCGCTGATGCGCCGCTGGTCAAGGGCGTGGGAACTAACCTCCATAAAAGCATACTCGCATCCGGCCTGCACCATCTGCGCCAGCAGGGCGTGGAGCGTGACGGGGTCAGGGGTGGTATGGGTTGCCGGCATCGTTTCGCCGTCCATGCAGATGCAGACGGTGGAGAAGAGTCCGGCTCTGTATCCCAGTTTACGGAAGAGTTCGTAGAGCAGCGTGGCGATGGAGGTTTTGCCGTTGGTGCCGGTAACACCGACCAGTGTGAGCCGAGCCGACGGACGGTCGTACCACGTGTCAAGCAGCCGCCCCAGCGCGTCGGCTGCATCGGGTACGACGATAAATGCCGCCCGGCCGGACAGCCTCTCCGGCATGAGTTCGCACACCACCGCCGCCGCACCTTTTTCCAGCGCGCTTTCAATATAGTCATGACCGTCGAGAGTCGTTCCCCTGACGGCTACGAACAGGTCGCCGCGTTCCACCCGGCGCGAATCGGAACGGATGTCTGAAATCGAAACGCCGACGTCTCCGGCAATTTGTGCGGCAGATAAACAGGTAATCAGTTCTTGCAGTTTCATCTTCACTGGTTTTTTGGGAAGTTAATGACGAAGGACAAGGGAAACCGTTTGCCCCCGGTTCACACGCTGCCCGGGCGTCAGCGACTGGGATACGACCTGCCCCCGGCCGGACAGGCTGACACGCAGTCCGCTTTTCTCCAGCAGGTAGACGGCGTCGCGGGCGCCCATGCCGGCAACGTTGGGAACCGTATTTTCTTTCGGCGCGACGGTCTTCAATGCTATCAGCCGGTCTTCCGTCCGGCGTTCGGCGACGACGTAGCCGGATTTCAACCGGCGCGGCTCCGTCTCAATCTCCAACTCGTTCAGGAGCGCAGTCAAGGTTTCGGCATCGCCGTTTTTCACCTCCGGTAGGGCGACTTTCATCGAATCGGCGTCCATCGAACGAATGTCGATTTTGGTTTGTCCGGCATGGATTTTCTCTGCGATCGTTTTGAATACGCCGCCGGACATAAGCCCGGCCGAAGGAGTACCGATGTGCGGTCGGCGAATCACAACGATGCAGGAATATGCGGGGTTGTCGGCCGGGAAATAACCGCAGAACGAAATCTGGTGTGACCGGTATTTGCCGTCGGCAGCAATTTGGGCAGTACTGGTTTTGCCCGCAATGGCAACAGCGTCCGAGTGTACGGCCCGGCCTGTTCCTTTTTCCACGACGTCGACCAGCATCTCCCGAATGATGTTCAGGGTTTTCTGCGAACAAACGGAAGAGCGGATTACTTTGGTGGAAAAACGCTCCACCGTCTTTCCGTCCCGGCGTATTTCCTTTGTGAACACCGGACGTATCATCTTCCCGTTGTTGGCAATGGCATTGTAGAAAGCCAGTGTCTGAATCGGCGGAATCTGCACTTCATAACCAAACGACATCCACGGCAAAGTCAGCTTCGACCAGCGCGGGTCGCTTTGCGTCCGGATGCGGGGACGTCCGGCGCCATAGACTTGCAAATCCGCATCCATGCCGATACGGCTCAGTCCGTCGGTGAATTTCTTCGGATTGTTCCGGTATCCTTTCAGGATGGTTTTGGCAATGCCGATGTTGGAGGAATTCCAGACGGCCTGCGCCACCGTGATTTGATGGTAACCGCCCCTGTCGGCATTGTGGTCGATAATCTTCCTGTTTTCATAACGGTAGATGCCATTGCCCGTGTCCACCACGTCGTCCGGCGTACAGACTCCGTCCTCGAGTGCAACCATGATGGAGGGAATCTTGAATGTAGACCCCGGCTCCAGCTGGTCGGTCAGGGCGTAGTTGCGGGTGTTTGTTTCCACATAGACGCCGGGACGGATGCGTTCAATATTGGAAATGGCCTTGATTTCGCCCGTACGGACTTCCATGACTATGGCGATGCCCGTTTCGGCATCCACGCTCCGGAGTTTGTCGATCAGCGCCTTTTCGGTGAAGTCCTGTATCTGCAGGTCGATAGTTGTCACGATATCCATACCGGGCACAGGTTCTTCTTCCATGACGCTTGTCCAGTTTTTGCCCACCCGAATGGTCGATCGGGTGCCATACTGCCCGCGCAGCAGGGAGTCGTACTGCAGTTCCAGGCCGGTTTTTCCTTTGGGCAGGCCGCCGGTTTCCTTTTCGTTGTATATGTCGCCGATGGTGCGCGAGGCCAGCGAGCCGTAAAATCGCTGTCGCTGTATGACCTCCTTTTCATAAAATCCGCTGATGTTCCTTCCCCTGCGTATGAAGGGGAACTGTTTGATCTCTTTCAAGTCTGCATACGAAACGCGCCCTTCATAGAGGGGATATTCGCGACTCTTAGACTTCATCCCGCGCAGCAGGTGATTTCGGTAGCCTTTGGCCGTGCGGTTCTTCAACTTTTCCGAAAGGCAAAGGGCGAGCGAGTCGAGACCGCTGCCCGAACGCAGGAACGTGTCCGCAACAAAGCCGTCGGCCTGAAAATCCATGTACAGATAGTAGCGCGGCACGTTGGTCACCATCAACTTGCCGTCGGATGAATAGATGTTTCCCCGGTCCGGTTTCACCAGTTGGTCCGGGATTTTGTGACGCTCCACCACGGCCATCCATTTTTCCTTTTCACGAAAGGCGATCTTGAAAAGATCGACGCAAATATTGGTTATTACAGCGCCCAGCAACAAGATTACCATAAAATAGCGCCACACGATTTGTTTTTTTTCCGACGCTAATTCTTTCGACTCCTCCTCTTCCGGATTTATTTTCCTTGCCTCTCCCATACTTATTTATACAGAATATAGGGCGGCGTCTTGGCGCTCCCCAGATTCAACCCATGCGCCTTTACCAGCGCTTCAATCTGTGACTGACGATTGCTGCCTGTCAACTGCACGGACAGGGCGACGGATTCGTATTTCACATCTTTCAACTCCCGTTGCAGACGGTCTATCTCCCGCAATTTCAGCAGACAGGCATACCTGTTCCCTATGTTGAGCAGGACCAGCAGGACGACCAGCACAATCATCCGTATGTGCCTGATCACAAATTCCTCTTTCAGAATGCCCCCGCTCAGGATATACAGGAGAGACAGGTGTCTCTTTTTCTTTTTTTCAGGCGATTGACTGTCTCCGTTCATCGTAGGGTTTTCTTTCTGCAATTCGTAATTTGGCGCTGCGGGCACGCGGATTGCATGTGATTTCTTCCTCCGCGGGCGTAATGACCCTGCTGTTCACCGGCACGAAGGGCGTCAGGCGGTTGCCGAAGAAATCCTGTTCACTGTGTCCATCCACGTTTCCCGTACGGAAAAAGTATTTTACCAGCCGGTCTTCCAGCGAATGATAGGTGATCAGGACGATCCGTCCGCCGGGTTTCAACACGTGCAGGGTTTGTTGGAGCATTTCGCGCAGGGCCTGTATTTCGTCATTTACTTCGATACGCAAGGCCTGAAAAACCTTCGCCAGAAATTTTTTTTCTTTCTCTCTGCTGGCCAGGGGCTGAAGGGCAGTCAGTAAATCCCGAACGGTTTGCAGGGGTTTCTCCGCGCGCAGTGCGACCATCCGGGCGGCTATTTTCCGGGCGTTTTTCAATTCACCGTGCGTGTAAAGCAGTTCGGCCAGTGTTTCTTCGGAGCAGTTGTTCAGCACATCGGCAGCCGTCTGTCCGGCACGCCGGTTCATCCGCATGTCCAGCGTGCTGTCGAAACGGAATGAAAAACCACGGGCCGCATCGTCAAAATGATGCGACGAGACTCCCAGATCGGCCAGAATCCCGTCCAGTTGCTTTTCACCGTGATAACGAAGGAAGTTGGAGAGGTAACGGAAATTGCTGCGGATAAAAACAAAGCGCCTGTCGCTCGGGAGATTTGCTTCCGCATCCTGATCCTGATCGAATCCGTACAGCCGCCCCTCACTTCCCAAACGCGCCAGTATGCCGCGGGCGTGTCCTCCCCCGCCGAAAGTAAGGTCGGCATAGACTCCCTCCGGCCGGATGTTCAATCCGTTCAGGCTTTCCTCAAACAATACCGGCACATGATACAACGCATGATCCTTATTCATATTCAGTACATTCACAAACCATTCCGTCTGTTTTCATAACGCCCGTAAAAGTACACTTTTTTTCTTAATCTTCAGTCACACACGAAAAAAGTTTTCAACAGGGAAGGCCGGCCACGTGCCTCCGGATGCCGTTCAAACGGAGTCGGTTCCCCGACGGTATCTGCCGTTTCACACGGCCTCCGGCAGGGGAGCGGTGAATTTTTTAACGCCGGAAAAGGCTCTCATTCCATCCGGCAGGCCCCTTTGGACGCGGTTGCCCGATATTTATTTCGCGTGCATGAAAATCACGGAATTTTCATGTAATTTTGTCTTCGCATAATTAAAGCGGAATTTATCATGATCATCCAGTCTCCCACTTCATTTGAAGTCTTCTATAAGCAGTTTTACAGAAAGGCTTTCCTTTTCACAAAATCATATGTACATGACGGGCCGGCAGCCGAAGACATCGCCGCGGAATCCTTCATCAAACTGTGGGAGGAAAGCAGGAGAAACAGGATTGAGCATCCGGAGGTCTTCCTGCTAACGATCCTGAAAAACAAAGCCATGGATTACTTGAAACACGAAACGGTCAAGGAGGAGGTTTTCCGGAAACTGGAAAATGCACATCAGGAAGAACTGGCGATGCGCATATCGCTGCTGGAATCCTGTAATCCGGAAGAGGTTTTTGCGACCGAAGTCCGGCAAATCCTGCAAGACACGCTGGCCCGTTTTCCGGAACAAACCCGTTTGATTTTCGAACTGAGCCGCTTCGAAAATCAGTCCAACAGGGCCATCGCCCAAAGACTGGGCCTTACGGAGAAAAGTATTGAATATCATATCACAAAGGTGCTGAGAGCCTTACGTATCAGCCTGCAGGATTATTTGTCGCTGTTCGGTTTTTTTCTCTTTCTCAAATAAGTTTATCATTCATTCAGATAAAAAGAATCAAAAAAAGGGGATTGCCGGTGAAGCGGCCGGTGCCTCCCTTTTCCGTTCAGCCCTCTGTTCCCGCTGTTCCGGCATAAAAGCCATCGTTTTCGGCGCAAAAACGACCGTTTTCGGCAGAAAAGCCGGTGCTTTCGGCGGAAAAGCCAGTGCTTTTGCCGGAAAAGCCAGTGCTTTTGGCAGAAAAGTCAGTGCTTTTTGGACAATTGTCAGTGCTTTTGCTGGAAAAGCCAGTGCTTTTGGCAGAAAAGTCAGTGCTTTTTGGACAAAAGTCAGTGCTTTTGCCCCAAAAGCACTGACTTTTGGGGAACAAATACTCAATAAAAAAAACAAAAGTACAGAGTTTCCCCATCTCCTCTCCGGCCCAACCGGATAGCGGTCTTTTTGCCGTTTGCGTCTTCCGCTTTCGGTTTACTTTGCGATTCGTTCCCTCTTATTTGTCCCGCATCCGTTAGGGATCGTCGAGGGTGAATCGTCTTTATTGGGAACGGGCTTCAGGAGCCTTAACAAAGAAAGATGGATTGGGAAGTAATCAACAGATATCTTGCAGGAGATGCCGGTGCAGCTGAAAAAAAGGAAGTGGCCGCATGGGCAAAAGCGGATGAAAAGAACATGAAAATGTTGCGGACGCTTCGCCGGCTGGAAGACGTAGTCTTGTGGTCGAACGCCGGGAGGGAGAAAAGTATGCACCATCCGGCGAAGCGGAAAGGAAGCGCCGTCCGCCGGATGGTGTCCATCGCTGCCGTGTTTGCCCTGCTGGCGGGCAACGTATGTTATATCCGGCATATCCGGCGTCAAATACCGCCCGCGGTGATGCAGACCATTCATGTCCCGCCCGGCCAGCGTGCGGAATTGCTGCTTGCCGACGGAACCGGCGTCTGGTTGAATGCCGGTACCACATTCAGTTTTCCCGGCCATTTTGCGTCAAACGAGCGAACGGTCCTGCTGGATGGCGAAGCTTATGTCCATGTCCGGAAAGATGCGGACAGGCCTTTTATTGTCAAAACGCCGTTTTATGACGTCAAAGCGGTCGGCACGGAATTTAACGTGCTTGCCTACAGCCAATCTTCGCTTTTTGAGGTGTCGCTGCTCAACGGTTCGGTGGAAGTGCATACGGCGGAGGAGAAAATCGGACTTGAACCGCAAACCAGATTATGGCGATCGGGAAACGGCCTGCAAAAAGGAAAGCTGGAAAATACCGGCAGCCTGCTATGGAAAGAGGGTTTGATCTGCTTTGACGATGAGCCGGTTGAACAGATGACCGATAAGTTGGAACTTTATTTTGATACCCGGATCGTGATTGAAAACAGGTCCTTTCTGAAAAAAAGGTACACCGGAAAGTTTCGGATCAAAGACGGAATCGAACATATGCTGAAAGTATTTCAGTTGAAGGACCGGTTTACCTACCACATAGATGACGAAACGAACGTGATTACTATCAACTGACAGATTTATTAACATGTAACGGATATGCCCATGAAATAAACCGGAGAGAAAAAGAAAAAAGCCGGAGAATGCGTCCACATCCTGCCGGCCCAAATGGTTAATACCAAAGAAAATGGAGTTTTATTAAGTACCAACAATTAAGAGTATAAACGTATGAAAAATGATTTGAAAAACAAACGGGAACACCCGTTAAAAAACATTAGAAAAAGATTGAATATGATGAAGATCATGGCGCTGTTTTTGTGTATATCCGGAGTGTCTGCTGCCGATACGCTGTCACAAATATCGAAAGTTTCTCTGAAGGTGAAATCTTCTCCGATTCAGGAAGTGTTGTCAATGATTGAAAGCCGGACGGACTATCTGTTCGTATACGACAAAAGCGAAGTCAATTTGAACCGTGAAGTATCCATAAACGTTCGCAACAAACCGGTTACGGACGTAATGACCCTGATTCTCCGGCATACGGATATGGTGTATGCCGTGGAAGGAAGCAATATCATGCTGATGAAGAAAAGTGAAGACGCTGTCCGAATCCCGGAGGGTGTCAAACAGACGGATAAGCGGATTGCGGGAACGGTCACCGATGAAAACGGGGCGCCGGTTATCGGAGCCAATGTGGTAGAGAAAGGCACGACGAACGGTGTGGTGACGGACCTGGACGGAAATTTCGCGCTGACGGTGACGGAAAACACCGTTTTGCAAATTTCTTATATCGGATATATTACACAGGAAATCAGCGTGTTACCCTCATGGTGGGGGGGTAATCCACTGTTAATCAGCCTGATGGAAGATACCAGGACACTGGAAGAAGTGGTAGTGGTCGGATACGGTTTTCAAAAGAAAGTGAATCTGACCGGAGCTGTGGATGTTATTGACAATAAACTGATTATGGAGCGACAGTCTCCGACGGTGTCGCAACTGTTGCAGGGGCTGGCGCCCGGCTTCAATTTTGCGGTCAACAATCAGGACGGCTTTCAGCCGGGAGCAACGATGGATATTACCATTCGGGGCATGGGTTCCCTGAACGGAGGAAGTCCGTATATTGTGATAGACGGGTTTCCCGGCGATATCAACAATCTGAATCCCGAAGACATCGAATCCGTATCGGTATTGAAAGATGCGGCCGCTTCGGCCATCTATGGCGCCCGGGCACCATACGGCGTAGTGCTGGTAACGACCAAAAAAGGCCGGAAAAGCGAAAAAATGAAGGTGACGTACTCTGGCAATCTGATGATTAACACGCCTCAGAAACTTCCTCAAAGCCTGGATTCCTATACATGGTCGCGTATTCAGAATGAAGCGGGAGACAATATGGGTGGCCATCCCGTCAGCAATGCCACCATAGACCGCATTATTGCCTATCAGCAAGGGGACTGGGATTATTTGCGGCAATCCATGCCGAACTGGCCGGAGGGCGCCACGATTTTCGGCGCATTCCCGGAAGGAAATGTCTGGAACAGCGCCAATCTTAATTATGCAAACAACGACTGGTGGGACATTTATTTCGGACAGAGCGTGAACCAGAAACACGACGTTTCTCTACAGGGCGGAAGTGACAAGGCATCCTATTATTTCTCGGCCGGATATATGGACCAGTCAAGCGTGCTTAATTTCGGAACGGATGTATTTCAGCGAATGAACCTGCTCGGCAAAGTGAATGTGGCGCTTGCCGACTGGTGGGACTTCAGCTGGGAAAGCCGCATGACAAAAAAGTACAGGGAACGGCCCAATATGACCAGCGAAGGCGATTATTCCTTCATGTATCGCCATATTTCAAGGAATTATCCATTCACGCCGCTTTACGACGGCTGGGGAAATTATACCTTTGAATCGCACATTCCCTCCATCGAATCGGGAACAGACCGTATGGACGACTGGGACTACTGGAACAATTTCAAAATCGAACTGCGTCCGCTGAAGGGATGGCAGATCAATGCGGACTTTGCCTATAACACGACGAACGGAACGCGCCTGGATGTCGAAAAATACATCATGATCCATAATGTGGACAACAGTGTCAGTCCGAACGGCGTGAGCGTGCCGAACAATATTGAAAGATACCAGTATAACAACTATTACTGGACGACCAACCTTTATACGACGTATATGTTTGATCTGAACGAAGCGCATCATTTTTCCGTTATGGCCGGAATGCAGTATGAAAAGGGAAACAATACACAGTTAATCGGCTACAAGACGGATTTAATTGTGGAAGAGGTACCTTCGCTTCAGACGGCAACCGGAAGTTCCATTCTTACGGAAAGCCTGTCGCACCGGGCAACGGAGGGTTTCTTTTCCAGGCTAAACTACAACTTCAACGAAAAATACCTCTTTGAAACCAATGTGCGCTACGACGGATCGTATGTCTTCCGAAAAGGAAACCGCTGGGGATTTTTCCCGTCACTGGCTTTAGGATGGAATCTTCATAAAGAATCTTTCTGGAAAAACCTGGAACCATACGTGAATACGTTCAAAGTCCGCGGCTCCTGGGGACAGCTTGGTAATCAGAATGTCAATCCGTATACGGATTTGGAACTGATTCCGTTGCAGACGGGAAAACTGGGATGGATTTTCAATTATGGAGACAACCGTCCGACAGGTTATACGGCTGCGCCCGGAATTGTGAACCGGAATCTTACGTGGGAGACGGCTACTACCCGGAACCTGGGGATAGAGACTTCGTTCCTGCAAAGCAAATTGCAAGTCGATGTGGATATGTTTGAGCGCCTGACTACCGATATGATAGGCCCATCGGAAGCCAAACCAGGCGTATTGGGTGCAAACGTTCCGAATACCAATAATTCCACCTTGCGCACCAGAGGCTGGGAACTGACTCTGAACTGGAAACAGCATATCGGTAACGATCTTTTCTATTTTGTGAATTTCAACCTTTATGATTACAAGTCGGTAATTACCCGGTATCATAATCCTACCGAATCGCTTTCCACTTGGTATGAAGGAAAAGAAGTCGGAGAAATATGGGGTTACACGGTAAATGATTTGTTTCGCAGCCAGTCAGAACTGGATGATTACCGGTCTAAAGTGGATTTGAGTTTTCTGGGAGCCAACTGGAGGACAGGAGACTTGAAGTATGAAGACACGAATGACGACGGAAAAGTGAACAATGGTACTAATACGGTTGGGGATCATGGAGACATGTCCATCATCGGCAACGATCAGCCTCACTATCAGTATGGATTATCATTGGGGATCAATTATAAGGGGTTTGATTTTTCCATGCTATGGAAGGGTGTTTTCAAAAAGGACATCTATTTCTATCGTATGGCCAATATCTATTGGGGCTTTACCAATGGATGGTGGGAATCGACCCTGACGCCCGGACATCTGGACTATTTCAGGGATACTCCGGGCACGAAATACAGCGGTTTGTACGAAGGGGATGCAAATATCAACACGGATGCCTGGTGGCCGAGACCCTACCTGAACAGTACGGAAGAAGCGAAAAATAAAAACAATCCCAACACCCGATACCTGCAGGATGCTTCCTACTTGCGGATGCAAAATATCCAGCTGGGCTATACGCTTCCGAAGCGGCTGATATCCGGGTGGCATCTGGCCCATGTCAGAATCTATTTTTCAGGTGAGAACCTGCTGACATTTACCAAACTGCCTGCAGGTCTTGATCCTGTGGCGCCGGTCGGTTTTCCGGAAGGAGGCGCCGGGGGCTATTACGGCACTGCCGGCTCCGGACGCTTGACGTATGGCGCCGATCGTATTTATTCATTGGGTATTACAGCAACTTATTAACAATCCAACAAAAACGTCATGAAAAAAATAACAGTATGTATATGGATCCTTCTGGCAGGATGGATATTCGGCGCCTGCGAAGATTTTATAGACCTGCAACCGAAGGATCGGATCGGCATGAATGATTACTGGAAAACGGCCGATGATCTGGGTAATTACACCTTGCAGTTTTATCCCGTTTTTATGCCCAATACGGCCATGGTATCCGAAACGGCCGTTGATTCGGACGACCTGTTTTTCGGCAGTCCAAGTTCCGTTCTGAACGGGATGCGCGCCAAAAGTACGGGTAACTGGCAGGGAGAATGGACCAGTATAAGAAATGTCAACATTTTCTTTGAAAACTATCGGAGATGTGAAAGTCCTTTTGACAGCTACAGACAATATTTGGGTGAAGCCCATTTCTTCAGAGCCTGGTTTTACTTTAACCTGTTGAAAAAGTATGGCGACCTGCCCTGGTATTCCGGCGTACTGCAACTTGATTCCGAGGATGAACTGATGCGTCCGAGAGACCCCCGTACGCTTGTGGCCGATTCCATTCTGGCCGACCTGGACAACGCCGTTTTGTGTCTTCACAGCCGTGCTCAAACCGGAAACTGCCGGATCAGTAAAGAAGCGGCGCTGGCCTTCAAAAGCAGGGTCGCATTATACGAAGGCACCTGGCAAAAGTATCATGCAGGAACGGAGTTCGGTACGCCCGGAGCGGATCCGGACACCTATTTCCGCCAGTGTGTAAGCGCAGCGGAGGAACTGATGAACGGAGACTACAAAACAGGTATTTACGCTACCGGGAATCCGGATGAAGATTACTTCAAGTTGTTCGGCTTCGACAACATGTCCAATATCGATGAAGTATTGCTTTACAAGGCGTTTAACGCGGCAGACGGTTTCGGCAACACTGTTCAGGGGTATATCACCTATAATAATGATTCGAAGGCCGTTACCTGGGATCTGATTTCGTCGTATCTCGGACTGGACGGAAAACCGTACGATTATTCCGGCGTTTCTCAAACGGCCAAAGGAAATGATTTCCTGACCGGGATTGCCGCAGACTGTGATCCGAGGCTGAAATCAACCGTATGGATACCTGGCGATCGGATGTCGGCCGTAACCGGTGCGTATTTTACAAAACCGCCCATAGACCAGGGTTCACTGCAACTGTGCCAGACCGGATTCATGCCTAAAAAAACAGCCAACCCGAATGCGCCCAATGCCGGGCAATCCTGGGAAGTGCGGGGCGAAACCGGATTCATCATTTTGCGCTATGGCGAAGTCCTGCTGAACTACGCCGAAGCCAGGTATGAACTTGATCGGACCGTTGCGTATGATCAGCTGAATCTCTTGCGCAGCAGAGCCGGTATGCCTGCATTTACCGTCCATCCGAAACATGCGGATTCGAATCGGCAGGATTACGGGTATGAAATTTCCGATGCCCTATATGAAATCCGCAGGGAAAGGCGGGTGGAAATGGCGCTCGAAGGCTACCGGGATGAAGATTTGATGCGATGGGCAGCGCATTCGCTTTTTCAAAACAAAAGACCCGCGGGCTATCCATTTAACCAAAGCGAATTTCCCGAGTTCCATCCGCCTCTTGATGCGGACGGGCGGATTGATTACTGGGTAAATACCCTTCCGGAGGGCTACCGCTTCCGGGAAAAACAGGATTATCTGTATTCCATTCCGCAGGATGAATTGACGTTGAATCCCAACCTGAAACAGAATCCCGGATGGTAAGAACTCCGCGTGGAATGATTGAACCGGAAGGGGTGAAACGCTTCCGTCCCGCCCTGTCCGGTTCGGTCATTTCAATCATCAACAACAGAACATTCATTTTTTAGTATTATGCAATATGAAGAAGAACATTATTTTGACAGGCCTGTGTATACTGCTGTTACCGGCCTGCACGCAACAGTCGCCGCAACAGCAGGCGGACGCGGCGCCGAACGGGTATTACGTGGCGGCATACATCTGGCCGTCGTGTCATGACGAGGAGATGAGTCGCACGGTGTTATGGCCGGAAGGAACGGGAGAATGGGAGGTAATCCGGAAAGGAAATCCGCGTTTCGATGGGCATTATCAGCCGCGGCAGCCGCTGTGGGGGTATGAAATGGACGACGATCCACGGGTGGTGGAAAAGTGGATTGACGTTGCCACGGCACACGGCGTCAATGTCTTTGTGTATGACTGGTACTGGTACGACGAAGGCCCTTTTCTGGAAAGCGCCCTCAACAACGGTTTCCTGAAAGCCGCAAACAACCGCAAAATGCAGTTTTACATCATGTGGGCGAACCACGATGTCAGGCGGAACTACTGGAACGTGCACCGCTATAAGGACGACACGTCGCTTTTGTGGGACGCCTGTGTGGACTGGAAGAATTACAGGATCATCGTCGACCGGGTCATCAATCGGTACTTCAAACAGCCCAACTATTTCAAAATTGACGGCGAACCGGTATTTTCCATCTTCAGTGTGAACAAACTGCTGGAAAGTTTCGGCGGGAACGTGGAAGAAACCCGGAAAGCGCTCGATTATTTCAGGGAAGAAGTGAAAAAAGCCGGATTTCCCGGTTTGCATATCCAGTGGAATCAGGGAGGCGGCTCTCTCATGTCGCAGGAAGCAGCCGGAAAGTTTTCCGAAAGCGTGAAAGCGATGGGATTCAACAGCGTTGCCCTGTACAATATGGGCGGCATCCGGGAAGACTATGTTGCCTACGGCGCCAATTCCATCCGCATACGCGAGCAAATGGATTCCATTTTGAACATCCCGCTTTTCCCCTGCGTCTCCATTGGCTGGGACGACACGCCACGCTTCCCGGCCAAGGGCGTCCGCGATGTGGTACATTACAACCGCACGCCGGAAAGCTTCGCCATGCTGCTGCTGAAAGCAAAGGAATATGCCGACCGTCACCCCGAACAGCCGAAACTGATCACCGTCAACGCATGGAACGAATGGGTGGAAGGCAGTTACCTGCTGCCCGACCTGCAGCACGGCTTCGGTTATCTGGAAGCGGTGAAGGAGGTAATCGTTGACGGAAAATACGACCGGTATATCAGCCGCTGACAGGCCGGGAACGTTTCCGGCATAGCTTTAGTGATGAAAAAATGATAACCTGTAAGCCTTGCTTTGTCGGCCCCGGTATGCCTCCGGTGTACCGGAGCCGACCTTATGCTTCTTCCGTCTTACCCGTTACTTATTTCGTATTCCGTTTTCCATAAAAAAAACTTTGTGGAACTTTTGCATTAACAGCATAAAAGAACACAAAGCAGCATGAATCGGCGGATTTATGTTTAGATAATGATTTCCGTGAGTTCATCGCTCTACGGACCCGGCTGGAGGTGCGGGTTTACCCATGCTGCAGCAATGAGTACCCGTTTTCCAGCATCAGCACGGTCGAAACAGATCGTGTGATGCAGACGGGTCGATATCTCTGTCTGATACCTCGCATCGCCTTCTATTTTATAGCGCACTATACAACCGTGGTAATGCGCAGGACCCACCCCAGCCGTAGGATGATCGTGCTCGGAGCGGGAAGCACGGGTAGTGATCGAATTTTGATTTTGCACGAGCGACAGCACTACCTTGTCGAGAGGAGGCGGCAGCGGATGGTCGTGATGTTCGCGCGGACGCAAACCCATCAAATCTCCTCATCCTGTATCACAAGATTCGAAGACCAAGAAAATTGCTTAACTTCGAAACACCTAAAGATAGGTTCTTTCGAAAAGTTGCATTAGCTGCTTGAATCTGCCCACCTCAAAAAAAGAAATAGCCGTTTGCAGGTTTTGCAAATTCCTTGTATCTTTGTTGCGTTTTTTACGTCCAAAGAGAACCCGGCTGGGGAGGGGGACATTGGAAAGATGGGTGAGTGGCTTAAACCAACAGTTTGCTAAACTGTCGTACGGGTTACCGTACCGGGGGTTCGAATCCCCCTCTTTCCGCACGTAAAATCCTGAATATCAGTAATTCTCCTTGTGACAGTCCGAAGACTTACCCGGTTATTTTTGCTCTTCTACCCTTTCCCGATGATTCGGCAAATTTACAGCATTTGTTAATTGGCGGCCCCTTTTTTTCCTGACGCAAAGGGACGAGGTTGTTTTGCAGGGAAAATCAGGTGAAAATGAGGTTTGTCTGTTACCTCTTATTCATTTTTCATCGCCAAAGACAGGGAACCGGTCGGCGAAAACCATTCTCGGTCCTTGACTCTCAGTGCTTAACTCTTAACTCTTCGACGCATTGATGATTGCGTTCAGGCGTTCGATTTCCCGCCGTTGGCGTTCCACTTCGCGCACTTGAGCTTCAAATTCTTCGTGATGCTGACGGTTGAGAGTCGCGGCGAGGTCTGCGGTAGTCAGCGGCATCGAGAACGTGGGTTCGTTACCGAACCGCGGTTCGTCGTTTACGTGTCTGAGGAACGCCGCTTTGATGATGAACTGTTTGCCGTGCGAACCTTCGGGCATACGGATGTCGTTGTGCAGATTGACCGTCATCTGTCGAATGATTTCCGTTTTTCCGTCGGCGGCGGTGATCACGATCAGCGCCTGTTTCACTCCCGTGGGCCATCCGTGGGCCACCTGCGCGGCGTTTTCGCCCGCCGACCGGTCGATTACTACGTGGATGAAATCCTCGTTTATGATTTTCACCTTCACTTCGGCAACTGCGTCGGTTGCTTCTTTGCGGGCATGATGGCCTCCTGTTTCGCCGGGCAGCAGGAAACCAAGGTGATGCACGTCGTCAACGGTGAGTATTCCTGCCGCGTACTGTGTGTATGCCCATATTTTTCCCCGTGTTACGCAGAGGGCTACGGTGTTTTTAAGCAGGGTGTTACGCCGTTCGCGGTCTGCCGTCGAAGCCTGACTGGTACGGCAATGGTTTATCATCGTCTGCAACCGGTCGCGATTGCCGGTCAACAGGTCGAGCAGGTCGGCGGGTATGGTCCACGCCGGCTGATGCGCTGTGATGAGACCGACAAGGTTGTTGATAGCGGCAAACCGGTCGTCGATGCCGCCGTGCCATCGGCGTGTGTTTTGCCGGACGCCTTCCGTGATGCCGGCGTGCGCTGCGACGCCCAGGGCAAGCGATACGCCTGAGGGGATTAACAACTCCGCCTCAAACAGGGAGGCAAAAAACGTGTTTTGTCCAAAAATCAGGTTGAACAAATTCAGGATGATTTCATTTAATGTATTCATTTTTATATATTTTGAATTGTGAAAAAATTATTTGTTTCCGTGCAAATCGGAAAAATATATCCGCAGAGACAGGAAATATTTCTATAGAAACAGACCATGTCTCTGTAGCGGGATATTTCGTTGCAGATCATACGGAGTTCGCCGCTGAAGAGACGGGAAGCTGCTGCTGAAGAGACGAACTTCATCGCAGAAGAGATGGAGTTTGCCGCAGAATATATGAATGACGTCTCTATGGAGAGATATGCTGTTTCCGCAGAGATGTTTTCTGTTTCTGCGGATATTTCCGGCGTTTTTTCCCGTTATGCTTACTGTTTTCATCTTTCCTGTTATTTTTCGTATGTTTTCGAATCGCAAATGTAACGGATTTTTTTAATTCATATATCCGACGCATCATTTAATCAATGATGATAAGC
>JAISMO010000044.1 GCA_031276675.1 Tannerella sp. | reverse complement strand
CGTCTGGGACGGTATGTCGTCCGGCCGGGTTCCGCACAGTCGGAATCTGTTCCGGATTGCGACTGTCCGGAACCCGGCAGGACAGAATTCATTTTGGATTGTGACTGTCCGGAACCCGGCAGGACAGAATTCATTTTGGATTGCGACTGTCCGGAACCCGGCAGGACGGAATTCATTTTGGATTGTGACTGTCCGGAACCCGGCAGGATGGAATCTGTTTCGGAAAGTAAAGCCGGTCTCCCCGGAACTTTTATCGAACTGCGCCATGCACACATAACCGTACCGCGCGAAGTATATTTCACAATCTCCCGCAAGGTTTCAGGAAACGCTACAGGGTGATCGGCCTGCCGTTGTAAAAATCAAGAATCTTTGCCCGGAAGATGAAATTATACTTCGCCTGTGCCTGTTGGGAAAGGCTTTGGGCATATTTTGTCTTGGCTTCGCCGTATTCGAATACGGAACTTTTCCCGGCCGAATAACGTTCCTCGGCACAGGTGAATGCTTCTCTGCCGGCCTCAACTGCTTTTGCAGAAGCGATGTACTGCTCCTGCGCCGCCGTGG
Source organism: Tannerella sp. (assembly GCA_031276675.1). GTDB lineage: Bacteria > Bacteroidota > Bacteroidia > Bacteroidales > Tannerellaceae > Tannerella. The sequence continues at coordinate 6,162 of JAISMO010000044.1, read as the reverse complement.
CATTGAAGTATGCCTGCTGAATTTCTTTGTAGAGCACTTTTTTGGCATTTTCCATCATCAACTCACGGTTAAGGATGGCTACACGTGCCGAACGCACGCTGTTGCGCACCTCGAAACGGTTGAAGATCGGAATCGTCAAGGTCAGGCCAACCGTCTTGCGTTCGTTCTGGCGCAGCTGGTCGCCGAAGGGGATGTTGACCAGGTCTTCACTCCCTGCGTAGCGGTAGTAACCATTGCCGTAGCTGGCATTCAGGGTCAGCTTCGGATAGTAGCCGGACTGCGCTGTTTTGAGTACCTTCTTCTGGCTTTCGAGCAGGTATTCCTGTTCCTTGATCTGTGGTTTGAGGACGACGGCACTCTGATAGATATGTTCCGGGGGCAACAGACCGGCTGCAAGTTCGGCGACCGGGTCGGCGGTTGCCGGCGCCGAGATGTCGAAATCGCTGTCGAAGTGTTCCAGTTCGAGCGACTGCGCCAGGTCGAGCAGCGCAAGGCTGACGTTGTTGCGTGCTTCGGTAAGGGTTGCTTCATCCTTGGCCTGTTGCGCTCTGATGTCGTAGAGCTGCGATGCGGGCGCCTTGCCCGCGTTGACAAGGGCTTCCGTTTTGCGCACCTGTTCGGTCGTGAGCGCGAGCTGCAACTCGGCGATAAGGCGTATTTCCTTGTTGTATAACACTTGCAGGAAAAAGGAGGCGACACCGACGGCCAGGTCTTCCCGGGCCTTGTTCAGCGCCTCGACGGCCGCCCGGAGGTTGAAGCGGCGGGCGGCGATGTCGTTGGGAATGCGGAATCCGTCGAACACGGGCATGTTCATTTGCAACGACGCGGAGGAGTTGGCCGAGTTGCGGTCTACAATGAGGCCGTCTTTCGAGGGCGAACGTCCGAAGTCCAGGTTCTGTCCGATGCCGGCATTCAGGCTGGGCAGCCAGCTGTTTCGGCTCGTATGGAGTTCAATTTCGCGGGCGGCCTGCTCCTGCTCGTGCAATTTGAGCTGGATATTGTGTTCAAGGGCATGACGGATACATGCTTCCAGCGTCCACGGCTGCCGTGTCCCGGCCGACAGGCAGAGGGTCTGGAACAGGCTTGCTGTGAGCAGCAGTCGTTTGATGGTTCTTTTCATTTGCAGTCTGTTTTCGGGTGATTATTTCTTTGATTTCGGGTCGATGACGGCCCCGCGTATCCTGTCCGTCGCCGAGAGACCGTCTTTGACTTCAATCTTGACGCCGTCGCTCAGGCCGGTTTGCACGTGACGACGTTCAAATACCTGTTCCGGCGTTTCTTCCTTCAGCAGGTAGATAAAGGCCGAATCGCCGTGAAATTCGACGGCGCTTTCGGGAACGGTCATGACATCTTCAGCACGTTTGAGCACAATTTCGGCATTGGCGCTGTATCCGGCGCGGATGAACGAACCCTGGGGGATGGTCACGGCCGCCTTGATCTCAAACTGGATGGCGCCGTTTTTTTCGACGCCTTTGGGCGAGACGTATTCCAGCAGGGCATGGAACGACTGGTTCTCCAGCGCTCCGATCGTCAGCTTGATCGGCATTCCTTCGCGAATGCGTCCGATTTCCGTTTCGTCCACGTTGCCGCGGAAAATCATGTCATTCATGTCGGCCACCGCCGCAATGGTCGTTCCGTCGTTGAAGTTGTTGCTCTGGATGACGGAATTGCCCACCTTGACCGGAATGTCGAGAATCATCCCGGTGATGGTGCTCCGTATCTGCGTTGTACTGGATACGCTGGAGTTTTTGGCTATGCCGTCGCGAATGATTTCCAGTGCGTTCCGGGCATTGTCGCGTTCTTCCTTCGCCCGCAGGTAAGCTGCCTGCGAGACTTCGTACGTTTCGGCGGAAATGACCTGCTGGCCGTAGAGCTGTTCGTCGCGTTTGAACGCCTCTTCCACCTGCCTGAGCGAGATTTCGGCCACGTTGACACGCGATTCGGCGCTGTTGAGCTGCACCATTTCGGGAATCACCTTGATTTGCGCCATGATTTCACCCGCTTTTACCATCTGTCCGGCCTCCTTGCGCAGTTCGGAGATGATGCCCGAAATCTGGGGTTTGATCAGGACTTCGTAGCGCGGTTCGACGTTGCCGGTAGCCACGGTTTTGGTCTCCACCGTGTCGCGTCCGGGCGTGAGCGTTTCATACTGCACCTTCACCGGCTGCGCTTTTTTCCACAGGAAATAAAAAGTGCCGATCACGGCTGCTCCGACAAACGAGAGCAGGATCGCACGCATGATTTTCTTTATTAAACGATTTTTCATTACTGCTTATGTTGGTTGTTGTTATTCTTCGCGAATGGCGTCAATCGCCTTGATTTGCATGGCGCGCCAGGCCGGTATCAGTCCGGCCAGCAGCCCGCTGAACAGCAGTACGGCCGTAGCGGCTATGGCTGTCTGTATACTCACTTCGGGATTGCTGAAAAACGTACTTCTGCCTTCGGGCGGCTGTGCGGCCAGCATCCGGCTCACAAAGTCCAGGAAGAACACGCCCAGGCTCAGGCCCATCAATCCGGCCAGCGCCGTGAGCAGGAGGCTTTCGCTCATGACCTGCGAAATGATATTGAACGGTTTTGCTCCCAGCGCTCTCCGTATGCCGATTTCTCTTGTGCGTTCCCTGACCGTGACCATCATGATGTTGCTCACGCCGATGATGCCGGCCAGCAACGTTCCCATGCCCACCAGCCAGACCAGGATGTCAATGCCGGTGAAGAGCATCTCGAAGGTGGAGAACTGGGCGGCCAGATTGAGCACGCCCACGGCCTGCGGATCTTCGGGCGCTATTTCGTTCTGCGTTTTCAGGATAGCCTCAATGTCGTCGATGACGGTCTGCACCGGAAAGTCCCGATGGATACTGACGCCCATAAACTGGAAAATATCTCCCCGGTTCATGGACTGTTGCAGCGTCGTAAAGGGCAGGAAGACGGATTCTTCCGAACGCCCGCCGATATTGATGTTGGACGATTTGGCCCTGATAACGCCCACCACCTGATAGTAGAGTCCGTTTACGCGGATGTATTTTCCGCAGGGGTCTTCGTTGCGGAAGAGCGTTTCGTTGACTTTCGTCCCGATCAGGCAGACTTTCCGTTTCTCCTTCGTGTCGATGTCGTTCAGCAGGCGGCCGTAATATATGTCCTGCCGTTCGATCTGGAAAAATCCGGGCATAACGCCTTTGACGTTAAACGTGCCCGTCATTTGTCCGAAGACGATGTTTTTTTCTCCGCGCGCGCCCCAGATGAGGGGCGACAGGTGTTCAACTCCGTCGACACGCTGCAGGATGCTTTCGATGTCGCGGTTGCGCATGCTCCACCAGCGGCCCTTGTTGAATCCCCTGTAGGGTTCGCTGGTGCGGTCGGCATAGAAGAAAACGGAGTTGGTGGCGAAACCTTCAAAACTGCCCAGCACGGCATTCTTCATTCCCCTGCCCGAACCGAGCAGGATGACGAGCATCAGTATGCCCCAGAACACGCCGAAGCATGTCAGCAGGCTGCGCGTTTTGTTGCGGGTAATGGTGACCCATATTTCTATCCATCGGTCTGTATCGAACATCGTCTTTTTTTGTTATTCGGTTCGTATGGCTTCGATAGCCGGAATCTTCACGGCTTTGCGCGCCGGGAAATAACCGGCCAGCACCCCTGCCACGACCAGCAGTCCGGTAGCCGAGAGCGCAATATTCAGATTGACCGTCGGATTGCGGAAAATACTCAGGTTTTCTTCCGAATTACCGCCGCCCGGCGAAGCCGTTTGTGCCATTTCCATAAAATAATTAATCAGTTCCGTCAGCCCGATGCCCGACATCATGCCGATGTATCCGAACACGGCCGTCACCAGCACGGATTCCACAATAATCAGCCGCAGGATGGAGGACGGTTTGGCGCCAATCGCCTTGCGGATGCCAAACTCCCGGGTACGCTCCCGGACCGTAATCAGCATAATGTTGCTCACGCCCACGATACCCGCCATCAGCGTCCCGATACCGATAATCCAGATAAAAAGCGCGATGCTGCCGGTCATGCCCTGCCACATGCGAAATTCGTTCCCCGTATTCCACAGGCCGATGGCGTTTTTATCTTCCGGATCAAACCGGTGATGCCGCGCCATGCGTTTACGGAACCGTTCCTCAAAGGCTTCCGAGGCCTTTTCCGTGTCCACTCCCTGTAGCGTAAAACGGATTTGTCTGACCCGGTAACCGTTATCGAACAGCATCTGCCCGGTCGTAAACGGGATATAGGCCGGCGCGTCCAGACCCTTGTTATCATCCTGATAGATGCCGACGACCTGAAACATCAGGCTGCCGACTCTGACATACTGTCCCAGGGGCCGGATGCTGTCGCGAAACAGCACGCCGGACATGCGCGGCGTAATCACAATGACTTTCCGCCGCTGTGCCAGATCCGCCTCGTTGATGAAACGTCCGTTGCCGGCATGTATCGGGAGGTAGATGATGGAAGCATAATCCGGATAGACGGCCCGCATATCCACCGTCATGTATTCGTCATGATACGAGAGGGTATCGCTGAGGTAGTTGACCGGAGAAATCAGGCCCACTTCCGGATGATTGCGCTGGATGGCATGAATGTCTTTTTCGGTAAATTCAATGCGCCGGTTGGGCTGGAAGCCTTTATAAGGCAGTGTGGTGTAACGCGGAAAACAGGTGACCGTATTTTCCGCCATATCGCGGAAGTTATAGGCAATGCCGTTACTCAGGCCGTTGCCCGCGGAGAGCAGGATAATCAGCATGAAGATGCCCCACGCCACCGAGAATCCGGTCAGGAACGTGCGGAGCCTGTTCTTTTTCATTGTGCTCCAGATCTCGCGGAGGTTGTCAAAGTCAAACATGTCCCGCTCCTTTTTCGATACGTTCAATCAGGCCGTCCTTGAGGCGGATGATCCGGTCGGTCACGTCGGCCACCGACGGTTCATGGGTAACGATAATAATCGTCATGCCCTCCCGGTTCACCCGGCGCAGCAGCTGCATCACTTCGACAGTGGTGACGCTGTCCAGCGCGCCGGTCGGTTCGTCGGCCAGGATGATTTGCGGCTGTGCAATCAAGGCGCGTGCAATGGCAACCCGCTGCTTCTGACCGCCCGACATCTCGTTCGGCATATGTTCTGCCCAGTCTTTCAGGCCGACCCGGTCCAGATATTCCAGCGCCAGCGCATTCCGTTTTCTCCGTGCCACCCCCTGATAGTAAAGCGGGAGCGCTACGTTTTCCATCGCATTTTTGAACGGAATCAGATTGAACGACTGAAAGACAAAGCCAATCATCCGGTTACGCAACTCGGCCGCCTGTCCCTCGCTCAGTTTCCATATCAGCCGGTCATGCAAACGGTAGGTACCCGAATCATACGTATCCAGTATGCCTAAAATATTCAGCAACGTACTTTTCCCTGAGCCGGAAGCGCCCATCACGGATACGATTTCGCCCCGTTCAATATCCAGGTCAATCCCTTTCAGTACATGCAGGGGTGCTCCATTATCATACGTTTTATTGATTCCTCTTAACTGGATGATCATCGCTGTTTAATTTTTGAATATTCTGTACTGTATGACGTGCATTTCCCGGATTTGTTGCATGAACCCGGATTTTTTTCATCAGTACCGGAATCTGCCATGCGCAGCAGCTTTCATGCATGTTCGCCCTGCCCGGATAAAACACAAAAAGGGTTTGTTTCGTGATCACCGGAGATTACCCCGTCCGGATTTACGGTCGTTTCAGACTGAAGGCACCACTGCCGAAATTCACGGTTTATTAAAGCGTAAAGCATATAAAATGATTTTCGTCAATGGCTGTTTGCAGAGGCATTTCGGCTCTTTCTTTTTTTGAGAGGCTGTTCATGATCCTCATGCATATAGGTTTGGCAAACTCACCGGCTGCCGGTAAGTCTCCGCAGGGAATCATAGACACGGAAGAGGCGGTATACGCGATACTTCCAGCGTCCCGGCGCAAGCTCCGTCACCGATTCAACCTCTTCCGGGAGGACAAACCGTTTATCCGGCACCGGGAACACCTCCACAGTCAGCTTCAGCGCCGTTTTCCCCTTCCACGAGGAGCCTTTCGTAATACCGAATATGTTGTTCGTGATTCCCCCGATACGCCATCCCGTTTCCAGCGCCGCCTGCGCCGTCACGAACACCGGATGGATACTGTCCATTTTCA
>JAISMO010000032.1 GCA_031276675.1 Tannerella sp. | reverse complement strand
TTGATGTATTTCTCCGCTGGTTAAAACCAGCGGCAATGAAATAGAATGGGGCTAAAGCCCGTGCGGAACGGAGTACTTCGGCGGCTCGCACGGGCTTTAGCCTGATTTCCCTTTTTATGGGCGTTTGCTTTGGCGATAAAAAAATCAATAAGATGTAACAGACAAATCTCATTTTTACCTCATTTTCTTTACAATAGAACCTCCGTAGCCCGAAGACGGCACGCTCCCGATGACCTTATTACCTCATTAACAGTCTGCTTCCAGTTAATGAGGTAATGAGGTCATCGGGTGTTGGTTTATTACGGCTACGGAGGTTGTTTTGTGGTGGAAATCAGGTGAAAATGAGATTTTATCGTGGCCTGTCCAACAGGAGGGATTGTTCTATGCTATTGATGTATTTCTCCGCTGGTTAAAACCAACGGCAATGAAATAGAATGGGGCTAAAGCCCGTGCGGAACGGTCTGCAATGGCGGCTCGCACGGGCTTTAGCCTGATTTCCCTTTTTATGGGCGTTTGCTTTGGCGATCAATTTATGTTCGTGAAACTCCGTTCCATTGTCGGAAGTGATCTTTCCTCCCGGGTTAACTGTTTTTTTTGTTTTTCAGGTCAACTGCAAAGTGAATTTTTTTTTCCTGATCCCGTTTGGGGCACGCCCCAAACAGGGATTTTTTTTTCTTACTTGAGTCGCATTTACCAATTGAACTTGCGCACTAACCACTAATCACTAACCACTAACCGCTATAGTGTATCCGTTTTTTTTTAGTACTTTTGCCGCATACATTAATTATATATATGATATGGGAAATAAGGAATATTTTTATTTGAGCGGGGAAACAAGAGTAGGCCCGTTTTCATTGGAAGCGCTTAAGAGTGCACCGATTACACGTGCCACGCTGATATGGCACAGTGATTTGCCGAACTGGGTGGAAGCCTGGACCCTGCCGGAACTGACAGAACAGTTTGCCACACAGACGCCTTCGCCGCCGCCCTTTCCGGGAGCTGCCCGCACGGGAAACATACAGTCATCGCCCTGGCAGGCAAGTCCTACCGTCATTGTCAATGCGCCTCCGGCAAGGGAAACAAACGGCACAGGTACGGCCGGTTTTGTGCTGTCGCTTGTCGGGCTGTTTTTGGGCTGGATTCCGGTACTGGGCTGGCTGGCATGGCTGATTGGCCTCATTTTATCGTTTGTCGGAATTTTCAAGGAACCGAAGGGACTGGCCATCGCCGGTCTGGTGATTTCGAGTATTGAACTTGTAATCCTTGTCATGATAGGTATCTTTCTGGGAGGATTCGTTGGCTTTTTAAGTACGGCAGGACTCTGAACCTGTATTTTCGGCATAGACGGACGGGTATTGCATGATGCATATGAAGCAGACAGTGACAGCTATTTTGGGGATATGCCTGTTCATGTCCTGCCGGACGGAAAGGGCCGGCGAAATCAGGCTGACGGTACAGGCCGGCGCGTTTGACCGGCAGGATTGTGCGGTCTCGGTGGAGTTGCCGGACGGAACAGGCGATTCGGACTGGGAATTGAGCGAACGGCAGGGATGGAAAAGGGTAAAAGTCCCTTCTCAGATATTGAAAACAGAGGGCAAAACGATTGTATGCTGGATACTGACCGGCCGGACAAAAGCCGGCGACACCCGCACATTCGCGGCCAAACCGGTGGACAAACAGCCGGCTCAGTATATCATGGACGTGGAAGATACGCAACAGGCCCTGGTGTTGAAAAAAGACGGAAAAGCCGTTCTGCAATACAATTATACGTATGTGGAACCGCCGGCAGGGGTGGATACCGTATTCAGACGCAGCGGATTCATTCATCCGGCCTGGTCTCCTGCGGGCAATGTGCTGACGAACATTCAGCCGAAAGACCACTATCACCATTTTGGCATCTGGAACCCCTGGACGCGCGTCGTGTACGACGGCACGACGTATGATTTGTGGAATCTGGGCGAACGGCTGGGGACGGTACGTGCCGGCGCCATCCGGACAACGGCGCGGGGGATGGTCTTCAGCGGTTACGACGCGGCGCTGGATCATGTGATTTTCACGCCGGAAGGCGAAAAAACAGTCATGGAGGAATGTTGGAAAGTGAAGACATGGAACATCCCCGACATTTTCCTCTGGGATTTCGAATCACATCTGTACCCGTCCACCCCTCTGCCCGTCCTGCTGGAAGCCTACCGCTATGCCGGTTTCAGCTGCCGGGCTACACCGGAATGGACCGGGGAGAATTGCGCTATGCTTACTTCTGAAGGAAAAACCCGGCAGGAAATCGACGGCACTGCCGCCCGCTGGATATGCATGACCGGAGACACGCAAACCGGACGTTCGGGATTGCTGTTCATGAGTCATCCGCAAAACTGCAATGCTCCCGAACCCCTGCGCATCTGGGACAAACAGGCCAATGGCGGACGGGGCGACGTCTTTATCAACTTCTCCCCCACCAAAAACAGAAATTGGGAACTGGCATCCGGCAAGCATTATTTGTTGCGTTACAGAGTAGTGTCATACGAAGGTGAAATGACTTCCGCTACCGCCGACCGGCTCTGGAATGATTTTGCCCATCCTCCGGTTGTCGAAATCAGGTAATCACATTTTCAATCAACAGAACTCAATGAAAAAAAGCATTTTTGTCATACTGCTTGCGTGCAGTTGCGGCATGTTGAAAGCCGAAAATCCGGCGGTTTCGGCCGTCAGGACGGGTAACCGGATTGACATAACCGTCGGCGACAAATTTTTTACAAGTTACCATTTTCGGGAAGATGAAAAATATCCGTTCTTCTTCCCGGTCAACGGGCCGGTGTCGGGCGGCAGCGTGACGTCCATGCGCAACGGCGTCTGGCCGCATCACACGTCGCTCTTCTTCGGCTGCGACCGGGTGAATGACGGCAACTACTGGCAGGAAGGGCTGGAACGGGGACGCATCATTTCCGTCGGCGCCCGCGTCACGGAATCCGGAGGCGAACGCGCAGTGATCGAAGACGAATGTATCTGGAAGCGTCCCGATGCGGAAGCGCCCATCCTCGACCGCCGGAAAATCACCGTCACGGCGCCTTCCGCTACGTTGTATCAACTGGATTTCGACATCGAAATGGAAATGCTGACGGATGTGACCGTTCTGAAAACGAATCACTCGCTGTTCAGTGTGCGTATGGACCCGGATCTGTCGGTCGAACAGGGCGGAACGATGGTGAACGCCGAAGGACTGAAAGGCGAAAAAGCTACATTCGGCGTTCCTTCTCCCTGGATAGACTGTTATGGAGCGCGCAGAACCGGTATCGAAGGGATCGCCGTCCTGCAACACCCTTCCAATCCGTGGTTTCCTTCACCCTGGTTCACGCGCGACTACGGTTTCATTTCCCCAACTCCCCTGTACTGGCCTGCGGACGATCAGGCTACCCGCCTGAAAAAGGGAGAAAAAATAGCGCTTCGTTACCGTGTACTTGTTCATGCCGGCGACGCCCGGCAAGCAAACATTGCCGGAGAATATGAAAAATACAAGGTGAAATGATGCACATTGACTTGAGCGGGAAAGTAGCTGTTGTGACCGGCGGCGGCGGCGTACTGGGAGGAAGCATTTCGAAAAGTTTGGCGGAAAACGGAGTAAAGGTTGCCATCCTCGACATTGCTAAGGATGCGCTGGAAAAAAAGGTTGGAGAACTGGAACCGCTCGGGCGGGTGACGGGTATTTCCTGTAACGTACTGGATATGGACGCTCTGGCGGCTGCCCGTGAACAGTTGCTGACGACGTGGGGCCGTGTCGACATCCTGATTAATGCGGCGGGTGGCAACCTGCCGGGGGCGACGCTGGCGGAAGACCGGAACGTGTTTGACATGAAAATCGAAGACTTCAACCGTGTAACGGATCTGAACCTGAACGGCACAGTCTATCCCAGCCTCGTATTCGGCAAGGCTATGGCGCAGCAAGGCGAAGGATGTATCCTTAACATTGCCTCCATGGCCTGCTACTCGGCCATCACGCGGGTGCCCGGCTATTCGGTGGCGAAAAGCGGCGTAAGTATTTTCACAAAATGGCTGGCGATGGAAATGGCATTGAAGTTCAGCGAACGGATTCGCGTGAACGCGCTGGCGCCCGGCTTTTTTATCGGTAACCAGAACCGCGCCGTACTCGTCAATCCCGACGGTACCTATACGGAACGAAGCCGGAAAATACTGGCACGCACGCCGATGAAACGCTTCGGCGACATCACGGAACTGAACGGTCTGGTACACTTTCTCTGTTCCGCACAGGCAAGTTTTATCACCGGCGCCATCATTCCGGTAGACGGCGGTTTCAGTTCTTTCAGCGGCGTTTGAGCGATGGCGATGGAGAAAACCTGGCGATGGTTCGGAAAGGGTGATTCCGTATCGCTGGCCTGTTTACGGCAAATGGGGATAGAGGGCGTCGTCACGGCATTGCATCACATCCCGGCCGGCGAAGTCTGGCCGATGGAAGAGATTCGTGCCGTTCAGTCCGAAATCGCATCGCACGGGATGCACTGGAGTGTAGTTGAAAGCCTTCCCGTAGCCGAAGGCATCAAGATTCATTCGACAGACTATCCGCGTTTGGTGGAAAACTATCGTCGGTCGTTGCGTAACTTGGGTGCGTGCGGGATTGACACGGTGTGCTATAATTTTATGCCCGTACTTGACTGGGCGCGTACCGACCTGCATTACCCGAACGAACGGGGCGGCGAGTCGATGCTGTTCGACTATCCGACGTTTGCCGCTTTTGACATCCACATCCTCCGGCGTAAGAATGCGGCAGACGACTACGATCCTGCCGTCCGCCGAAAGGCGCAGGAGATTGTCCGCCGCATGACCGCCTCGCAACAGGAGGAACTGGCACATAACATTATAGTCGTCACGCAAGCCTTTATTCACGGAACCGTTGGCGAAGGCGACGATTATAAACGGCAGTTCCTGAACAGTCTGGAGACCTATGAACACATCGGACCGGAGGTGTTGCGGGAACACCTGGCCTGTTTTCTGCAAGACGCTGTTCCGGCGGCCGAAGAAGCGAGAGTCAAGTTATGTATCCATCCCGATGATCCGCCGTTCCCCTTGTTGGGATTACCTCGTATTGCAAGCACGCTGGACGATTTCTTGCATATCATGGCGCAGTATGATTCGCCGGCCAATGGCATCACCTTTTGCACCGGTTCGCTGTCGACACGTCCGGATAACGACCCGGCGGCAATGGCGCGCGCATTGGCTCCGCGGATACATTTTGTGCACTTGCGTAACACGGTAGCGTTGCCTTGCCACAGTTTTTGTGAATCCGGCCATCTGATGGGAAGTGTTGACATGTTCACCGTTATCGGGATTTTGCTGAAAGAACAGGCTTCACGTATCCGTGCCGGGCGTAAAGATGCGCGTATGCCGTTCCGTCCCGACCACGGAGTCCGCATGTTGGACGACTTCTCGCGGACAGCCAATCCGGGCTATCCTCTTTACGGACGGCTTAAGGGGTTGGCCGAAATCGACGGGATGCAACAAGCGATAGAACGGATGATGTCGAAGAGTTCATTCAACTAAACTTTTGTATGGGAGATTCAGGTATACCGGCAGAATGGCTTTTACGTCAAAAGTACTGATCCTTCGAATGTTGATTTTTGTTTGAATCATCATTATAATAACTCGGAGATTATTTTTTACCGTAGTCATACGCGATAATGAATAAAAAAGTCGTACCTTTGGCCGGTAATTTCGACAAACATGATTTTTTCAAAGTTGACAGCTATTTCTCCTGTGGACGGACGTTATCGGGACCAGACGGAAGCTCTGGCTTCTTATTTCTCCGAGTTTGCTCTGATTCGCTACCGGATACGGATAGAAATTGAGTATTTCAACATGCTTGCCGGCTTTTTGCCCCGTTTGAAATCGTTGGATACGCCAGCAACACGGAAGGCTTTACAACGGATTTATCTTGATTTTTCCCTCGAAGACGCATCCCGAATCAAAACGATCGAACGAATAACCGGCCACGATGTGAAAGCCGTCGAATATTTTATCAAGGAAAAATTCGATATGCTTTCGTTGCAGGATTACAAGGAGTTTATTCATTTTGGACTGACGTCGCAAGACATTAACAATACGGCAATCCCTCTTTCGTTGAAAGAAGCGCTGGCAAAGGTGTATTATCCCGAATTACAGGCGGTCATCGACGTGTTGAAGGAATATGCCGAAAGTTGGAAAGATATCCCGATGCCGGCAAAAACACACGGTCAACCGGCTTCGCCGACACGCCTGGGTAAAGAAATACAAGTTTTTGTCTATCGGCTGGAAGAACAGGTCAAGGTTTTGAAACAAATCCCGATATCCGCCAAGTTCGGTGGAGCAACCGGAAATTTCAACGCACATCATGTTGCTTATCCCGGATACGACTGGAAATCTTTTGCCGACCGGTTTGTCAATGACGTATTGGGATTGAAACGTGAGGAATGGACGACGCAGATATCCAATTACGACAACCTGGCTGCACTGTTCGACGGACTGAGGCGGATCAATGTGATTTTGACGGACCTGAGCCGCGATTTCTGGCAATATATCTCAATGGAGTATTTCAAGCAGAAAATTAAGGATGGCGAAGTCGGTTCTTCTGCGATGCCGCACAAAGTCAATCCGATTGATTTTGAGAATGCGGAAGGAAATCTGGGCATGGCCAACGCCGTTCTAACCCACCTGAGTATGAAATTGCCCGTCTCGCGCCTGCAGCGGGATTTGACGGATTCAACTGTGTTGCGGAATGTCGGTGTGCCGCTGGCGCATATCGAAATCGCGTTGAAAAGTTTGACAAAAGGACTGGGAAAATTGTTGTTACAAAAAGAGGTTTTGTCCCGTGAGTTGAATGGTTGTTGGGCCGTCATTGCGGAAGCGATTCAGACCATTTTGCGCAGGGAAGGTTATCCGGCGCCGTATGAAACGCTGAAAGCGTTGACACGTACAAATGAAGAAGTTACAGAACAGTCGATCGCACAATTCATTCAATCGTTACAATTAAGCGAGGCTGTGAAAGAAGAACTCAAGGCGGTGACGCCTTCCAATTATGTAGGAATTTAATGTATTTATTAATAATAACAGTGTGAAAAAAGAAGTGCAATCGTGAGACTGCAAAAGTTTAATCTCAAGATGTTAGAAAAAAAATGGGAATAGAAGAAAAAGAAGAAACTGAAATGTATTCGGAAAACAGTATTCCGGAAAACCAGCGGGAAAATGCACGTTCGCAAGAACGAAATCATGAAAGGAAACCAGCCTATCACGCCACCAGAGACGGAAGTGGTTATCAGATGCATGAAGGCGATCGGTCGACAACGGGACGCCGTCCGCGTATCAAAGATAGCCGGAATGTGAATTATAACCGAAACCCTTACGGGGGAGGGGAATACAGATCCAGTGACAACCGGGAGATGGCAGGGCGTTATAATTATCCTCCACAATCATCCGGCATGGAAGAAAGACGTCCCTATCAGCAGCAGCCATACGGAGGCGGTGGCGAGCGGAGGGAATATCCGTCCCGTCCGATGCGTCCGGAGATGGACAGAGGGTATCAAAAACGGGAACGGGTTGGAAACGGCGGTTATGAAGGCAACCGTTCGCATATGCAATCTAATCGTCCCGGAGGCATCCGTCCGGGCGAGAAAGGGCTGAACAAACGCCCGCAGCAGCGTTTTGGATATAATCCGAATGCCAAATACGGTTATCAGAAACAGTTGAAGTATAAGGAAGCCCTGACGGATCCGAACGAACCCATCCGCCTGAACAAGTTTCTGGCGAATGCCGGTGTCTGTTCGCGTCGTGAGGCCGATGAATTTATCCAGGCTGGCGTCGTGAAAGTCAACGGGAATGTGATTACGGAACTGGGCACCAAAATTACGCGGCAAGACACTGTTTTGTTTCATGACCGGCGAGTACAGATTGAAGGTAAACTGTATATCTTGCTGAACAAACCGAGAAATTGCGTAACCTCATCGGACGACCCTCAGGAACGTCTGACAGTTATGGATTTAGTAAGACGCGCCTGTAAAGAGCGTATCTACCCAGTCGGACGCCTGGATCGGAACACAACCGGCGTACTGCTACTCACAAACGATGGCGATCTGGCCTCCAAGCTTACCCATCCTTCCTACAAAAAAAAGAAAATCTACCACGTCTGGCTTGACAAAGAAGTCGCCATTGAGGACATGGAGAAGCTGGCCACCGGAATTGAACTGGACGATGGTGAAATTCATGCCGATGCCATCAGTTATGCCGACGAAAGCGATAAAAAACAGGCAGGTATTGAGATCCATTCGGGACGTAACCGGATCGTGCGCCGCATGTTCGAAGCGCTTGGCTATCGTGTCGTGAGGTTAGACAGGGTATATTTCGCCGGTCTGACAAAAAAGAATCTGGGACGCGGAAAATGGCGTTACTTGAATGAAAAGGAAGTAAACATGCTCCGAATGGGTGCGTTTGAATAAGAGAGACATGGAGCGGACAAGGATCGCAGATGTACTGAAGATGGATGCGCAAAGTTCAACTGTACAAGTGAAAGGTTGGGTGCGCACCCGGAGAGGTAATAAACGGGTACAGTTTATAGCGTTGAATGACGGTTCTACCATTCATAATCTACAGATTGTGGCAGACGTGGAACGGTTTGACGAAGAGTACCTGAAAACAGTTACTACGGGGGCTTGCATCCGGGTAACCGGGCAATTGGTGCCCTCGCAGGGACAGCGGCAAAGCGTGGAAATACAGGCGGACGAGATAGAAATATACGGCGGAGCCGATCCGGTCACGTATCCCTTGCAGAAAAAAAGCCATTCGCTGGAATTTCTCCGCGAGATTGCCCACCTGCGCCCGCGAACAAACACCTTCGGCGCTATTTTTCGTATCCGTCACCAGATGGCTATGGCGATCCATACTTTTTTCCATGAACGCGGATTCTTGTATGTGCATACGCCAATCATCACCGGTTCCGATTGCGAAGGCGCCGGACAGATGTTTCAGGTCACAACCCTGAACCTGCATGACCTCCGGAAAGACGAAAACGGCTCCATCCTGTATGATCGCGACTTTTTCGGCAAGCAAACCGGCCTGACCGTTTCCGGACAACTGGAAGGTGAACTGGCAGCGATGGGGTTGGGAGCAATTTATACGTTTGGGCCTACTTTCCGTGCCGAAAATTCCAATACCCCGCGTCATCTGGCCGAATTTTGGATGATCGAACCGGAAGTCGCTTTTTACGAGATTGCAGACAACATGCAACTGGCCGAAGACTTTATCAAGCATTGCGTGCAATGGGCACTGGATCACTGCCTCGACGACATGCTTTTTCTGAGCGAAAGGTTTGACGGAGGTCTGATCGAACGGTTGAATTTCGTATTGAAACAACCGTTTGTTCGTTTGCCTTATACGGAAGGAATCCGCATACTGGAACAGGCCGTCGCCGGCGGAAGGGCGTTTGAATTTCCGATTGGCTGGGGTGTGGATTTGGCCGCTGAACACGAGCGTTATCTGGTGGAAGAACACTTCAAGTGTCCTGTGATTCTGACGGATTACCCGAAGGAAATCAAATCGTTCTACATGAAACAGAACCATGACGGAAAAACGGTGCGTGCGATGGATGTCCTGTTCCCGAAAATCGGAGAGATCATCGGCGGTTCGCAGCGCGAAGAGAATTACGACAGACTGGCTGCCCGTGCAAAGGAGATGAACGTACCCGAGAAAGACATCTGGTGGTATTTGGATACCCGGCGTTTCGGAACGGCGCCTCATTCCGGTTTCGGATTGGGCTTCGAGCGATTGTTGCTGTTCGTCACCGGCATGGCGAATATTCGCGACGTTATTCCGTTTCCGCGTACCCCGAATAATGCGGAGTTCTGAGCAAAAAGATTTAATATATACAACTTATGAAAACAGTAAAAGTAATCCTGTTCGGAATGTTGGCATTCATGTTGGCAGGGCCGGCGGGACATGCGCAATTGAATTTTGGTGTCAAAGGTGGCGTCAACATTGCTACAGTTAAGTTCGACAATGTGCTGGAGGCTGACAACATCACAGGTTTTCAACTCGGCCCCATGATCGAATACGTGAAACCTTCTACCGGCTGGGGAATGGACGTTGCCCTGCTGTTTACGCAGAAAGGCTGTGAACTGAAAGAACGAACCATTAAGAGCAATTACCTTGAAATTCCCCTGCATGTGAAATGGAAACTGATGACGCCGTTGCTCAAACCATACTTTGCGGCAGGGCCGTATTTCGGTTTTCGGACTGGCGGACGAAAGATATGGGATATCAGCGGGCTGTACAATAACGTCAGCAATCAGTTAAAGGCAGGTGACTTCAGCAGTGGATTGAATTTTTCGGTTGGAGTTGAAGCCTTGGGATTGCTGCAAGTGGGACTGAACTATGGTCTGGGACTGACCGACAATTTTAAGACATTTGACACCGACAATCTGGCGGCGTATAAGGGCAAAATTCGCACCTGGTCAATCTCGGCCGCCGTGCTTTTCTGACAGCGGACAGTTATCCTTGCTTCAAAAGAATTTGATGCGGTTTACAAAGTCAAAAAGAGAGTATCCGAAAATCGGATACCCTCTTCATTCATTTCATTATGTAAAATGTTTTGCTGTTACTTTGCAAAGTAATCTTTCACCTCTTCATTCGGAATCATTTCTTCCTGAAAAATATACGCACCAGTTTTCGGAGATTTAACCATTTTAATTACTTTGGAATAGGTGCGTCCTTCACCTTTCTTAAATGCTGCTACTGCTTTCTTTGCCATGAGATAATCTCCTGTTATTTAATTTCCTTATGAATTGTCATTCTTTTCAATACAGGATTATATTTTTTCAACTCCAGTCTTGAAGTCGTATTTTTCCTGTTTTTCGTCGTAATGTATCGCGACATGCCTGGCAGTCCGCTTGTCTTGTGCTCCGTACATTCCAGAATCACCTGTACTCTGTTGCCTTTTACTTTCTTGGCCATTTTCTCCTCCTCCTGTTGTTCTTGGTTTAAAGAGTCTTTATGATAGACAGATTGCCCTTAACAGCCGCCGATTTAAGTGCAGCATCCAAGCCAATCTTGTTAATCAGGCGCAATCCGGCTGCCGAAATCTTCAACTGAATCCAGCTATCCTGTTCTACCCAATAAAATTTCTTCGAAAACAAATTCACATTGAATTTACGTTTCGTCCGCTTGTTGGAATGAGCCACATTGTTGCCCACCATCGCTCTTTTTCCTGTAATTTGACAAATCTTAGACATCACTCTTATATTTCTTGCAAATCATTTTTTCTAATCAGGGCGCAAAGGTAAACATATTTTTTTTTATATGCAAACTTTCCGATCCCACTCATCACACAATATGTTTTCTTTACATCCGACGGTTCGCGAGAGCAGAAACATCTCTTTCGTACGCAGGATGAGATTTGAACTCACACACCGTTACCGGCACTACCCCCTCAAAGTAGCGTGTCTACCAATTCCACCACCTGCGCATAGAGAAATGGTGCCCAGAACAGGACTCGAACCTGCACAGCTATGAACCACTCGCACCTGAAACGAGCGCGTCTACCAATTCCGCCACCTGGGCTTGTTTCCTGTATTTTTATTTGGAAGAGAACGACCGCCTGTCATTCTCATTTTCTGTTCCTGAAATAAAAGAGAGGGTTCTCTTATTACTGTCCCGAAACATATCCGTTACACGTAACGCTTTTTGTTTCAGTCTGTCCGGCTATCATTGCCTGTTTTCCTTCTTGCATTTCGGCTGCAAAACTACATATTATTCCCGGAACAGCCAAATATTTGATACGTGAAATTGTTTTTTTCCCCACAAGCATCTTTGCCTGTCGAGACATGTACTGCAGGGCAAACGCATCGTAATTTTAAGCGGAGTTCAGGATAAGAATGCTGCTCGCAGTTCATTTATTTTCATCGAAACTGCGTAAAAGATTTGACATCCAAACGTTCCTGTCCGGACGGATACTCCTGATGCAGGCCGGAGGAATGACAGTTCATTGATACTCTTGACAAAGGCCGAGGTACGTTTGCCCTGAATAAAAGGGTTAACCCTATTATCGAAAAAGGATAACCCTTTTAACCGGAAGGATTAACCCTTTTCTCAATCCATGCATGACCCTTTTTTCAATGGAAGAATCTGGGCAGGTTGAAGATGCGTTTGCTCTGCTGCCTGTGCCCTGCCCTTTGCCATCAATTGTTTGTGTTCGTTTGAATCATTTTTCCGACCAGTGCACCACGACGTTCCGTCTGCAAGATTGTATACGGATGCGGAGACTTGCCTGAGCGGGTCTGGGCGGGTTGCCCCGTAATCACTTCCAGTGCCGCGCCCAGCAGCGGGTCACGTTCGTCGCCGAAAGGATACAAGGGAAAGTAGTCTTCCTCCACTTCAATATCCGGGGTTAATCCGCCCGCAGCCGCTGTGAGGCCGTTCTGATTGTCGAAGCGGTATATCATCAGGTACATGCCCCAGTTAGCGATATCCCTGTTTTCTTCGTCTGAAAACAGCCCGCCGCCGTAATATTTTCCGTGCGTTGCAGTACCGATCCGAACTACGTCCATGTATGGATCCAGCCCGATGAGGGTTGATTCGGAGGCAGAGGCCGTATTTTCAGTTGTAAGGATAAATATCCGCTTTAGGTCCATATTCACCGAAAGCGTATCCGTAAAATAGTCGTTGATATCAATCTTTTCTTCTTTCAGGTATGCCATCCAGGCATCATTTCTTACCTGCGTTAAAAACACATCTTTTCTTTTTACCACCGCAGCCGGCGCAAGGATACTGCTCAACAGCACGGATGTTCGTGCATATCCGCCGCCGTTGTATCGCAGGTCAAGCACAACATCCGTGACTCCTTGCGATTTATATCTGGAGAAAAGCGCAACCAGTGCGTTTTCCGACTCCATCGTATAATCCGTATAACAGAGGTATCCGATTTTGTTTGCACCTTTCACTATTACCGTATCTTTTACGATCGGATTTTCATACAGCGTTTCGGCTTTCATGGAAAACGTCCGCTGGTCGTCAAACTCAATTCCCTGATCGGTCAGGATACCCCGTCCCACAACCAGCGACGAGGCATAATATAAATCCTCATAATTTTCCTCCGTAATTCCGTTACCGTTGATCGTAAGGAAGATATCTCCCCGTTTCACGCCGGCTTTTTCTGCCGGCGTATTCGGATAGACATACAGCACGACAGCAAACAGATTGTCCGAATTGGAAAAACGACCGAAAATCAGGACATGCCCGAATGTGGTAGACACACCTTCAAATTCATCCGACAACCCTTGTAAATTGTCCGTCAGCATAGACCATCTGTCGGCAGAGTGAATCAGCTTTTTGAAAAAATCGAACGAATCGGATTCGTCGGCAGGTTTGATCTGTCTCCAGTCGACGGACGAAGTCCACAGGTAAAGTTCTTCCATATATTCCGCAATGAACCGGTTGACTTTCCGCGCAGTTGCCGAAACCGTCGTCTCCGTCTCCGTACTGTCCGTCTCGTCCGGTACATATATGATAGTGTTTTTTTCCTCGTTACACGACAGCAGTGTAATGAGCCACCACCCGCTGCACAATAGCAGCAACAATTGCCGGTAATTTGTCCTCATAATCTTTAATATATTGTATGTATTACTCCGTTATTGGTGATGATACGGTTCATTTTGCAAGATCGTCATCGCCCGGTAAAGCTGTTCGGCAAATACAGGACGAATCATCTGATGCGAAAACGTCATTTTACTCAACGAAATCCGTTCCGGCGTCATCCGGTAAACGGCATTGCTGAAACCGTAAGGCCCGCCGATCACAAACACTAACCGTTTCGCAACCGTATACATTTTCCTTTCCAGGTACGCGGCAAACTGCATGGATGTATATTCCGTTCCCTTTTCGTCCAATAATACGCAAACATCGCCGGGTTGCAACGAATTTAAAATCAACTCGCCTTCCCGTTTTTTCTGCTGTGTTTCCGAACCGTTTTTCATCTGTTTCACCTCGGGAATCACTTCTACCTCGAAAGGGACATAATGCACCAGCCGCTTCCGGTATTCCTCCAGCGCATCCTTCCAGTAAGGCACGTCCGTTTTCCCTGTCATCAACAGTGTTATCCTCATCTTCCGCACTACGATAAAAACGACACAAATATACGTGATATTTTTGTTTTGCCATCGGATTGCAGAAAAGTATCTATCTTTGTCCTATATTATTAAAAATAAGAAAGGAGAAACAGCGATGAAAAAAACAGTATTTACGTTCGCATTCATACTCTCTGTTTTGAGTGTACGGGCCACTGATATTCAAGTAATTGCCGAGGCTTTCCAATCCGGCAACGCGGCCTTGCTGGCGGCCTGCATGGATAGCGAAGTAGACATGGCTTTGCCCGAAACCGCCCGTAGGGTAAACGGTCAGGAAGCTGTTGACCTGCTGGCCCGTTTCTTCGCAGTCGGCAAAGTTTCCGGATTCACGGTGGCACACCATGCCGACAAGAAGGAATCCGGCTTTATTGTAGGTAAACTGTCAACCGAAAAAGGAGATTTTCGCGTGAATATCACCTATCAGACAAAAGAAGACAAAGTCATCATCCAATCCATCCGCATTGAATGAATACACCCGAACAACTGACGGACGAACTCATCCGTCTCGCATTTGCCGAAGACATCGGCGACGGCGACCATACGACGCTTAGCTGCATTCCGCCGTCGGCAAGAGGCAAAAATCAACTGCTCATCAAGGAAGACGGCATGCTGGCCGGCGTAGATGTGGCACAGCGGATTTTCCGTCATTTCGATCCGGAACTTCAAATGGATATTTTCCTTCCTGATGGAACGGAAGTCAAGGCGGGGGATATCGCCTTTACGGTCGAAGGGCGCGTGCAGTCGCTGTTGCAAACCGAGCGACTGGCGCTGAACGTGATGCAGCGCATGAGCGGGATTGCCACGACTGCGCGCCGCTATGTGAAACAACTCGAAGGGACGCACACCCAAGTGCTCGACACGCGCAAGACCACGCCCGGTATGCGCATCCTGGAGAAAGAGGCTGTGCGCATTGGCGGCGGCGGGAATCACCGCATCGGACTGTTTGACATGATTCTCCTGAAAGATAATCATGTGGATTTTGTCGGCGGTATCGAACAGGCAATTACCCATGCCCGGAGTTATTTAAAAGAAAGCGGAAGAGACCTGAAAATCGAAATCGAAGTGCGTAATTTCGATGAACTGGAAGAAGTCTTGTGCACGGGTGGCGTTGACCGAATCATGCTGGACAATTTCAACATTGCCGATACACGCAAGGCCGTTCGCCTCGTTGCCGGACGATGCGAAATCGAATCCTCAGGCGGTATTACTTTCGACACGCTTCGCAACTACGCCGACTGTGGCGTAGACTATATCTCGGTCGGCGCTCTTACTCATTCGGTGAAAAGCCTTGACATGAGCCTGAAAGCAGTCCGCTGCCATGAGGCAGGGAAATCCGTTGATACGTGCGGCTGTTTCGGTGAATGATTTTGTGAAATATGTCACATTCCGTTAGAAACCAATGTCTTTATCCATGAAGCGGATTGTATTTCCGGCCGAATGGTATCCGCAAAGCGCCGTGCAGTTGACGTGGCCCCATCGGGACACCGACTGGAAACCGATGCTGGAAGAGGTGATCCCCTGTTTTGTCGCAATTGCCGGAGAGATAATGAAACGGGAGAAATTGTTGATTGTCTGTCCGGACGAGGCAGAGGTACAGCGTCAATTAGGCGAAATGGCGGACAACCGCCGGTTGATATTCCGCGAGATGGCGACCAACGATACCTGGGCGCGCGACCATGGGGGAATCAGCATCTTCGAAGACGGCGTACCGGTGGTTTATGACTTTGTCTTCAACGGATGGGGTATGAAATTCGCCGCCTGTCATGACAACCTGATCACGCGTCGCCTGTTCCGTAGCGGGACATTTGCGAAGGAGACGAGGAGCGTCAACATGCAGCCGTTTGTGCTGGAAGGCGGCAGTATCGAATCGGACGGTTGCGGGACGCTGCTTACTACTGTCGAATGTCTCGCTTCCGTCAATCGCAACGAATACCTGAACCGGGAGCAACTGGAGTATCACCTGAAGGATTTTTTCGGTGCGGAACGTGTCTTGTGGATAGAAAACGGTTATCTGGCCGGCGATGATACGGACAGTCATGTCGATACGCTGGCGCGGTTTTGCGACGAACGGACGATTGCTTACGTGCAATGTCTTGATGCGGAAGATGAACATTTTTCCGAACTGAAGGCGATGGAAGAAGAACTGAAAGCTTTCCGCACACTTGCGGGACAGCCTTACCGGCTGATTCCGTTGCCGATGGCGGACAGGGTAACATGGAACGGAGAACGCTTACCGGCTACGTATGCCAATTTCCTGATTATTAACGGAGCCGTGTTGATGCCCTGTTACCGGAGCGAAAAGGATACGCTCGTCAGGGCAGCGCTTCAAACGGCATTTCCCGACAGGGAAGTCGTCGGTATTGATTGCCTGCCGCTGATCAGGCAGCACGGATCGCTGCACTGCGCAGCCATGCAGTATCCGGAAGGAGTGATGAGTGATTCAACGGTTCATGTTTAATTTAATTCAATGATAAGAACGGGATTGATTCAACGGCGAAACGTCGCCGACAGGGAGACGAATATGGCCGGACTGGAAAAAGATATCCGTGCCTGTGCACGGCAGGGGGCGCAGTTAATCGTGCTTCCGGAACTGCATAACAGCCTTTATTTCTGTCAGACGGAAGATCCGGCGCAGTTTGATCTGGCCGAACCGGTTCCCGGCCCTTCAACGGAGCGGTTCGGTGCGCTGGCGAATGCATTGGGCGCAGTACTGGTACTGTCTCTGTTTGAAAAACGTGCGCCGGGATTGTACCACAATACGGCTGTCGTGCTCGAAAAAGACGGACGGATTGCGGGAAAATACCGCAAGATGCACATTCCCGACGACCCTGCCTATTATGAGAAATTCTACTTCACGCCCGGCGATTCGGGATTCATGCCGGTAGCGACCTCGGTCGGGAGGCTGGGCGTACTGGTTTGCTGGGACCAGTGGTATCCCGAAGCCGCACGGCTGATGACGCTGAACGGCGCCGACATGCTGATTTACCCCACAGCCATCGGATGGGCGAGCAGTGACGCGGAGGATGAAAAAGATCGCCAGCTGGATGCCTGGCAGACGGTGCAACGCGGCCATGCAATTGCAAACGGGCTGCCGGTGATAACCGTCAACCGTATCGGCCATGAGCCTGATCCTTCCGGACAGACCGGAGGCATCCGTTTCTGGGGCCACAGTTTTGCCGTCGGGCCACAGGGAGAATGGCTATGTGAATTACCGGACGGCGTTGATGCCATCCGGGTGATCGACATTGATTCGGCACGAAGCGAGCAGGTGCGTCGCTGGTGGCCCTTCCTGCGAGACCGCCGAATCGACGCCTTCGACGGATTAAACCGGCGATATCTGGCCGACCCTCCTTTGTGAGAACACTTCCCCGTCGTGCCGTCATACCCGACGCAAACTTAAAACCTGTCGGGTGCAGGTCCATTTGAAAGGCATCCTTTCCGGTCGGAAAACGGCTCACCTGCAAAACCCCGTGTTCAGTCATGATTGCCGCCTGTCTTTTCCCCGGCATTAGGATGCGCCTTCCACCTTCCGCACACTTCGTAAACGCTGTCTAACAGGCAGCCTGCCCGTTGCCGCCACGCCCTGTGACCGTATCCTGGATTTTGCAGACAGGTACGGAAAAACCGGTACCGGATATTTGAATTTATTTTCACTTCCAACTATGGAAATCGGCTAAATATGAAAGAATTTCCCTGCTCTTTTCGGTTTCTAAAAGAAATACGGACAGAACCGTTCCGATTTCGTCGGAATTTGACAAAATGTGCCTGCCCTGTTTGGGAAAACGGCATAAAAGTACAGGCATTTTTACGTTTTCGGTCTGATTTTAATGCCTGATTTTATCCATCTTTGTCTTGTTTTGAAAGGAAAGACAACATTCATAGTATAAAAAAAACTTTGTATGCGTGAATACTATTTTGCTTTTTATGTGGTTGTTCACATACTGTTTTCGACAGGTCTTTCAAGCTGCGACATGCAGCAGGTGGACAGGAGGGTACAGGAAGGGATTGTCGGGAAATGGCAACTGATTGAATGTGAATTTGCAAACGCAGCGGATACCTCCTCCGTTCCGAAGCCGGAGAGCGACATTGAATTTGTGGCCGTCGGCAAAAACCGGTATTGCACTACGCTAACCCATTGTTACTCCTACCGGATTGATTCCGAATTTTTGTATCTCCTCAATAAGGATTCGGATCACAAGTGTCACGCCGGTCACGTTAAAATCTATAAATACCGTCTGGACGGCGACCGGCTTCAACTGTATGTGCTCGGCACTTTCTTCCTGAAGTCTGCCGGCCATCGGGTAAGTTTTACCTACCAGAGAATCCGCAGAGCGAAACGGCGGCGCTGTTTCTGGCAGGAAGATATGCTGTATGAGTGTATAGCGTAGCCCTTTTTTGAGGCGCTGTCCGTTACCCTCATACATACAGGTTCGGCAAACTCACCGGCTGCCGATGAGTCCCAAAGGAACTTGTAACAGTACCTCAAAAAAAGAAACAGCCTTTTCAGTACAGGCCGCAGGCTTTTCACAGGAAAATGTCTACTTTTGTCGCGCGTTAAAAATAAACAGTAAAATAACCAGTGTCCGGTATGAATGTCAATAAAATAATTGGAGAAAAAATAAGAGGACTGCGCGAAATGAAAAATCTTTCGGCGGAAGACGTGGCGGAACGCAGCGGGTTGAGCCTGACGCAGATTCTGAGCATGGAAGAGAACAGGGAATTGCCTTCGCTGGCGCCGCTGATCAAGGTGGCGCGTGTACTGGGCGTCCGGCTGGGTACCTTTCTCGACGATCAGCAGGAGTTGGGACCGGTCGTGTGCCGCGGAAAGAACCTTGAAAAAAATGAGGGTATCCACTTTTCGAACAATGCAAAGGTGGTGCATAAAAACATGGCTTACCACGCACTTTCGCAAGACAAGTCGGGACGACACATGGAACCCTTCCTGATTGACGTCCGGCCTGCAAAAGAGGCTGATTTCGTGCTTTCCACCCATGAAGGCGAGGAATTTATCTTCGTGCTGGGCGGCGCCATCGAAATCAATTACGGGAAAGACACCTATGTGCTGGAAGAGGGAGACAGTATCTACTACGATTCGATCGTGGCGCACCACGTACACGCAGCCAACGGGCAGCCGGCACGTATCCTGGGAGTCGTCTATACACCGTACTGAAAGATGGAATTATCGAACAGAACGCTGGGGCAGTGGCTGGAACACTGGGCCGGGACGACGCCGGACAGGGAATACATCGTTTATTCCGACCGCAACCTGCGGTTTACCTGGCAGCAGTTCAACCGGCGCGTGGACGACATGGCCAGGGGATTGATGGCCATCGGTGTGGAAAAGGGTACGCATGTCGGCATCTGGGCGACGAACGTGCCCGACTGGCTGACGTTCCTCTACGCCGGCGCGAAAATCGGCGCGATACTGGTGACGGTCAATACCGGCTACAAGCAAAGCGAACTGGAATTTCTCGTCAAAGATGCCGATATTCACACGCTTTGCATTACCGAAGGCGTATTCGACGGCAGCTATGTCGACATGGTATACGCCATGGCGCCCGAACTGAGGGAATCGCAGCGCGGATTCATGCACGGCGGGCGTTTCCCGAAGCTGAAAAACGTCGTCTACATCGGCCAGGAAAAGTACCGGGGCATGTACAACACCTCCGAACTGCTTTTACTGGGCAGGAATATCGACGGCCGCCTGCTGGAAGAGGCCAAAAAACGGGTGGACTGCCACGACGTGGTCAACATGCAGTATACCTCCGGGACCACCGGCTTTCCGAAAGGGGTGATGCTTACACACTACAACATTGCCAACAACGGCTACCTGACCGGCGAACACATGGCCTTCACGGCCGAGGACAAGCTCTGCGTCTGTGTGCCGCTGTTTCACTGTTTCGGCGTGGTGCTGGCCACCATGAACGTCCTGACGCACGGCTGTACACAGGTGATGGTCGAACGCTTCGACCCGCTGCTCGTCCTGGCCTCCGTCCACAGGGAGCGGTGTACGGCGCTGTACGGCGTCCCGACCATGTTCATCGCCGAACTGAATCACCCGATGTTCGGCATGTTTGACCTGACCAGCCTGCGTACCGGCATCATGGCCGGTTCGCTGTGTCCCGTCGAACTGATGAAACAGGTTTGCGAGAAAATGTACCTGCAAATTACAAGCGTATACGGCCTGACCGAGTCGTCGCCCGGCATGACGCAGACACGTATCGACGACCCCTTCGAGGTGCGTTGCGAAACCGTCGGACGCGAGTACGAACATACCGAAGTGGCCATCATCGACCCCGAAACGGGCGAGCATCTGCCCGACGGGATGCAGGGTGAAGTCTGCTGCCGCGGCTACAACGTCATGAAGGGATATTACAACCGTCCCGAAGCGACGCTCGAAGTGATCGACCGGAACGGTTTCCTGCATTCCGGCGACCTGGGCATCCGCGACGCCGGCGGCAACTACCGCATCACCGGACGCATCAAGGACATGATTATCCGCGGCGGCGAAAACATCTATCCGCGCGAAATTGAAGAGTATCTGTATCGTCTGGAGGGCATCAAAGACATTCAGGTGGCCGCCGTTCCCTCGGCAAAGTATGGCGAGGAAGTGGGCGCGTTTATCATTCTCCACGAAGGGGCCGCGCTGACGGAAGAGACCGTCAGGGATTTTTGCCGCGGGAAAATCGCACGTCACAAAATTCCGAAATACGTCTTTTTCGTAGACGCCTTCCCCATGACCGGCAGCGGGAAAATACAGAAATTCAAACTGAAGGAGCTTTCGCTCGAACTGCTGGCCGCACGGGGAACCGTGCCGGAATGATTCACAGCAGCCGCGCGGAAGCAGCACGGCTGCACATCCCCCGTTTCCTTTTCCGGTTTATCTTCCCAGTACTTTGTTTTTGGGCGTGGTAGCTGTAAATCCCTTCAGGTAGAAGGGTTCAAAACGGGCCAGGTCTTCAAA
Organism: Tannerella sp.; assembly: GCA_031276675.1. GTDB lineage: Bacteria > Bacteroidota > Bacteroidia > Bacteroidales > Tannerellaceae > Tannerella. Next base: position 5,314 of record JAISMO010000032.1, on the reverse strand, counting down.
GGCCTGTTCCCGAAAGGCGGTTTCGGCCGGCAGGGTCATGTCGGCGGCCAGCGGATGCACGTTTTCCGGAAACAGGGCATTCCCGGAGGTGATGACGGTGCGGCATTTCTCCGCGCCGTTGCCGAAAAAATAAACCGTATCCCTTTCCAGCCAGGGCCGGAAGGTTTCCGGCGTCACCACCTCGGCCGCCGTTTCCCGCACGGTCTGCAGGCGGGCGTCGTAAATCGCCGCATACACCTCCATGCGCCGGGCGTCCAGCATGGCACAGTACAGGCCATCCCTTCTCCCGATGCGGCGAATCGCCCCCAGCGCCATCAGCCTGAGCGTGGGAACGGCAATCAGGGGAACCCCCCATCCCAGGCACAACCCTTTGGCCAGGGACGTCCCGATGCGCAAACCCGTATAGGAACCCGGCCCGCTGCTGACGGCCACCGCATCCGGCGAGCGACCGGCGGTACGGGCAAAAGCGATGGCTTCTTCCGCAAAAACGCCCAGCAGGGCGGCATGGGAAGGTCCTTCGCAGGAAACTTTTTCAAAGACGGTGCGCCCGTTTTCCGACAGCGCAACCGAACAGACATGCGTAGATGTCTCAAGATGCAGTATGCAAGCCATTTTTTTTAGCCGATTTTTTCCGCGCAAAAGTACAATTAGTTTTCGGTTTTCGCTCTGAAGCCTCCGCCCCGAAACCGCTTCGCAACAGATCCGTTCATGGATACGCAGGGCGTTCCCGCCGAAACGCCCTGTGTTTTTGAATCTTCAGGTTCGGATCACCCAACCGGACCACATGCCCTGCAGTCTCATTTCCGGTTCAATATGAATCCTTACCGGCCATCTGCCGCCCGATCCTGTGCATATCGGCCGTTCACTCCAGTCTATAGTGCGCGTGCACTCCAGCCTGTAGTGCACATTCACTCCAGCCTGCAGTGCACATTCACTCAAGTCTACAGTGCGCATTCACTCCAGCCTGTAGTGCGTACTCACTTCAGCCTGTAGTGTGCGTTCATTCCAGTCTACAGGTCGAACGACCTCCAATGTAGAGGCTGGTCGGCATCTCCGGTGCACGGCGGCGTCTGTCACGGCAACGGCCGTCGGGCGGCCTGTCGGCAAGGGATAAGCCTGGATGCCGCGTCATGAGTGACAGGTTGCGCGGTATCGTGATGATCCGTAAGAGCGACCGTTTGAATGACACCCGTTCGGGTACATGTGTCTGCCGGTTAACAAATTTAGCGGAGATGCGGGAGAAGTAAAGAACTTTTCATAATTTTGCGCCTCATTTGAACAGCAAATCATATCATACGGAAATGAATATATCATACAACTGGTTGAAGGAATATCTGCCGCTGGACCTGCGGCCGGACGAAGTGGCAGCCGCATTGACCTCGACGGGGCTGGAGACGGGCAGCGTGAACGAGGTGCAGCCGGTCAGAGGCGGACTGAAAGGGCTGGTCATCGGCGAGGTGCTCACATGTACGGCACACCCGAACTCCGACCGTCTGCACCTGACCACGGTGGATGTGGGCAGCGGCGCGCCGCTGCAAATTGTCTGCGGCGCGCCGAACGTAGCCGCCGGGCAGAAGGTCATTGTGGCCACGGTCGGTACGACGCTCTACAGCGGCGAGGAGAAGCTGGTCATCAAGCGAAGCAAAATCCGCGGCGTAGAATCGTTCGGAATGATTTGCGCCGAGGACGAAATCGGTCTCGGCGCCGACCATTCCGGTATCCTGGTATTGCCTGCGGAGGCGAAGACAGGTACGCCGGCCGGAGCATATTACGGCCTCGAAAGCGATTACGTGCTGGAAGTCGACATCACGCCCAACCGCGTTGACGCAACGTCGCACTACGGCCTGGCGCGCGATCTGGCCGCGTGGCTGACGCAGGCCGGACGGCCTGCCGCACTGCGGCGTCCCTCCGTGGAGGCATTCCGGATCGACCGTCCCGCACCGGCCGTCACGGTGGAGGTGATTGATCGCGAGGCCTGTCTGCGCTATTCCGGCCTGACGCTGCGGGGCGTGAGCGTGAAGGAAAGTCCCGCCTGGCTGAAAAACCGCCTGCAAACCATCGGGCTGCGACCGATAAACAACGTGGTCGACATCACCAATTTCATCCTGCACGAACTGGGACAGCCGCTGCATGCCTTCGACGCGGCGAAAATCAGAGGCAACCGCGTGGTGGTACGAACCCTGCCGGAAGGCACGAAGTTCGTCACGCTGGACGGCGTTGAACGGACGCTGAGCGGCGAGGATTTGATGATCTGCAGCGCGGAAGCGCCGATGTGTATTGCCGGCGTCTTCGGCGGACTGGATTCGGGCGTTACGGAACAGACGACGGATGTCTTCCTTGAATCGGCCTGTTTTCACCCGGCGTGGGTGCGGCGGACGGCACGCCGCTTCGGACTGAATACCGACGCCTCCTTTCGCTTTGAACGCGGACTGGACCCGAATCAGACCGTGTATGTGCTGAAACGCGCCGCCCTGCTGGTGAAGGAACTGGCCGGCGGCGAGATTACGGGTGACATTCAGGACCTGTATCCGGAGGAAGTCAAACCGTATCCGGTCGACATTACCTACCGGAAAATCAATACACTGATCGGGCAGGAAATTCCGGCCGGGACGGTGAAGCGCATCCTCGCCTCCCTGGAAATGGAAATTGTCTCCGAGACGGCCGAAGGGTTGTCGCTCCGCGTGCCGGTGTACCGGACGGACGTACGCCGCGAAGTCGATGTGATAGAGGATATCCTTCGCATCTACGGATATAACCGCGTGGAAGTCGGCGAACAGCTTCGCTCAACTCTCAGCTACCGGACGCCTGCCGACCACAGCTACCGGCTGGAAAACCTGATTTCGGAACAGTTGTGCGGCGCCGGTTTTCACGAAATCATCAACAATTCGCAAACGCGGCTGGCCTGTTATGACGGCCTGACGATGTATCCGGAGGCAACCGCCGTGCGGCTGCTCAATCCCCTGAGCGCCGACCTGAACGCGATGCGCCGGACGCTGCTCTTCGGCGGACTGCAAAGCATTGCCTGCAATATCAGTCATAAAAACCGGAACCTGCGCCTTTTTGAATTTGGCAACTGTTACGCCTTCCATGCGGAGGAACAGAAGCCGGAAGAAACACGCTCCGGCTTCCGCGAAACATACCGGCTGGGGTTGTGGATGTGCGGCCGCCGCATCGAAAACAGCTGGGCACATGCCGACGAAGAGGTCTCGGTCTATGAACTGAAAGCCTGCGTGCAGCACGTCCTGACGCGACTGGGCATCGATTTGCGGAAGACCTCCGAACACATGATTTCCGACGAAGTCTACGCTTCCGGCCTCCGGCTGGAATCCGCTTCGGGACAGCTCCTGGGTACGCTGGGCATCATCAACCGGAAGCTGCTCAAAGGCATGGACATCGACGAAGAGGTCTGTTACGCCGAACTGTCATGGCATACGCTGATGAAGGAAATCCGGAACACCGGCGTCGTTTTCTCGGAGATAGCCAACTATCCGGAAGTGAAGCGCGACCTGGCGTTGCTGCTTGACAGGGACGTCCTTTTCCGCTCGGTCGAAAAGACCGCCTTCGAGAGCGAGCACAAGCTGCTCAAGCGGGTAGAACTTTTCGACGTATACGAAGGCGCTCATCTGCCGCCGGACAAAAAGTCGTATGCCGTCAGTTTCTACCTTCAGGACGAGAGCCGGACGCTGACCGACCGGCAAATCGACCGCGTCATGCAGAAGATACGCGCCGCACTGGAGCAGAAACTGGGCGCCCGGCTGAGGTGAATCGTTGAATTTTTTAAATCTTTAAATTATACAGCAATGGGAAGAGCATTTGAATATCGCAAAGCACGAAAACTGAAACGCTGGGGCAACATGGCCCGCGTGTTCACCAAAATAGGAAAAGAGATTACGATGGCGGCCAGGGCCGGCGGGCCGGACCCCGAGACCAATCCCCGTCTGCGTGTCCTGATACAGACGGCCAGGAAGGAGAATATGCCGAAGGACAACGTGGAACGCGCCGTCAAGAAGGCCACCTCGAAAGATTATGCGGACTACCGGGAAGTCAATTACGAAGGCTACGGCCCGTACGGGATTGCCGTCTTCGTGGAAACGGCTACGGACAATACGACACGCACGGTAGCCAACATCCGCAGTTATTTCAACCGGCACGGCGGTTCGCTGGGTACAAGCGGTTCGCTGGAATTTCTGTTCGATCACAAATGCGTGTTCCACATCGCCCGGCGGGACGGCATCTCAATGGACGAACTGGAACTGGAACTGATTGACTTCGGCGTGGACGAACTGGAGGAAGACGGAGACGAAATCATCCTGTACGGCGATTTTTCACAAAACGCCGTCATCCAGAAATACCTGGAAGATAACGGCTACGAAATCACCTCCAGCGAGTTTGTGCGCATCCCCAGCGACCAGAAGAACGTGACGCCGGAACAGCGCGAAGCCATCGAAAAGTTACTTGAAAAGATTGAGGAAGACGAAGATGTACAGAATGTTTTCCACAACATGAAGGAAGCGGACGACGAGATTCCCTGAGAACGTTCCCTCCGGCTTTGGACGCAGATTCCAAATCCTCGCCGCCTTTTCGAGGGTGTCTCAAAACGCAGCGATTTCATTTATATTTTCATGCGGCGCACTTCCTGTTTTCCCAATTCGGAGTGTTGAGTTTTCTATATTCTCGGCAACCCGGACAAAAAACAATGAAAAGATACAGGAAAAACATCCTGTTTTGCACTCCGGGCGGATTTTGTCCCGTGTTTTTACGCTTCCGGTGTAATTTCTGCAAATTGAAGGCAACGGCGAATATGGCAAAGTCCATCCTGACTTTGTCCGGTTCGGTATTGTTAAACGTGAGTTCGACCTAAGCGATCTTCTGTAAAGCACTCGTATCCACTATATCTATGTTCAGCGAAGGTTTTTTAGGCAGGAAATGATAAGCAATAAGCGCGGAAACCATGTTTGTGATAAAGTTCACAAAACTGCGATGACGCGTATGCTCCATTTGACAGATGTTTTTGAGTTCGTCATTCACCGTCTCAATTAACGCCCGTTTGCGCAAATATATTTTGTCGCGGGTAAACATCAGGAGTTTTTCATGTTCTTTTTCAGCCCGGTTATCAGATGTATTCCGTCGACAAACAGCCTCTCGAACAGGCTTTGGGAAATATACCCCCTGTCGGCGAACAGCTTTCCAGAGAGTTTTTCGTGAAATCTTTTGTTTTTCAACGGTTCACGGTCGTCCGTGTTCGCCCTGGAAATCACAAAGTCAAGGATTTCTCCCCGATCATTGATGAGGATATGCAGCTTGAAACCGAAAA
>JAISMO010000094.1 GCA_031276675.1 Tannerella sp. | reverse complement strand
ACGAACAGGCCTTTATTTGTTATTTGACTTGTCAATGCAGCATTTTGAACTACTGCTTCGCTTTTGCGGGTGCAAATGTAGAATGTTTCTTTGAAACAGCAAAATATTTGTCGGGTTTTTCCTCTCGGCAAGTTCAATTAGTAAATGCAACTAAGGTGAGAAAAAAATGCTGTTTGGTGCATGCCCCAAACAGCAATTAAGGAAAAAGTTTTTACTTTGTAATTGTATAAAAAATAAAAACAATTAGCTCGGGAGCAAAGATACGAAATCGAAGTATTGTTCCGGGCAGGAAAAAGACAAAAAGAGATAGCCGAACCTGTTGAAAAAGAGAAACCAGTTATCAGCAGAGAACTTAAGCGTAACAGCCACAAACGGGGTTATTCCGCACGTCTGGCGCAGGAATATGCCGGCGAACGCAGTGAGCGTTACCGGTTCAAACGCAGATTTACGGACAGTATCCGCAAGAAAGCAGTCAAAGAACTGAGCGGAGAACAGCGGTCGCCGGAGCAAATCGTTGGCAAAGCCGGGTGGGAGGGCGTGCCGATGGTAAGCCACGAGCATATCTGTCAGTTTAACAGGGAAGACAAAAAGAAGGGCGTAACTCTCTGTAAACACCTCCGACACGGACTCAAACATCGCAAGCGACCGGTGGGCGGAAAGAAAATCAGTATTCCCGACAAGGCTACTTAAATCTGTCCCTACATCCGATCCTTGCGGAATAGTTGTCCTGTAAAATTAATTGTGTATATTTGCTCCGATTTTCAACAAATTAATAATAAAAATGATTTTATCATGAAAAGAAATGTATTCGCATTAGTATTAGGCATCGCCTCCATGATGAGTTATTTTGCATCGGCGCAAGAAACACCTGCCTGGGCGAGAGAAACGAAGGAACAAAAAGAGAAACGCATGGCGTGGTGGACACACGACCGTTTCGGCATGTTTATTCACTGGGGATTGTATGCCTTGCCTGCCCGTCATGAGTGGGTGAAGCAGCAGGAAAAGATTTCCGACGAGGATTATCAGAAGTATTTCGAGCGTTTTAATCCCGATTTGTACAATCCGAAGGAATGGGCGGCCAAAGCCAGAGAGGCCGGCATGAAGTACGTCGTACTCACAGCCAAGCATCACGAAGGATTTTGCCTGTGGGACAGCAAATACACCGACTACAAGGTGATCAATACGCCCTACGGAAAAGACCTGATCAGGCCCTTTGTCGATGCGTTCCGCGCCGAAGGCATCCGCATCGGATTCTACTATTCGCTGATCGACTGGCATCATCCCGACTTCCCATATGACCGGATCCATCCGAACGGCCCCAAAGATCCGGGAGAACGCAAGAAGGCCAACGAATCGCGCGACATCAAAAAGTATCGGCAATACCTCAAGGATCAGCTGACAGAACTCCTCACGCAGTTCGGACAGATTGACGAACTGTTCCTTGATTTTTCCTATCCCGGCGAAGACGGTAAGGGACACGAAGACTGGGATTCGGAAAATCTGCTGAAACTGATCCGCAAGTTGCAGCCGGGCATTCTGGTCGACGATCGGGCCGATCTTAACAACACGGACTGGGGCTGGGATTTCAAGACGCCCGAACAGTTTATGCCCGCCGAATGGCCGACGGTCAACGGAAAGCGTGTGCCGTGGGAAACTTGCCAGACCTTCTCCGGCTCGTGGGGATACCACCGCGACGAAACGACATGGAAAAGCGTGCGTCAGCTGATTGTCATGCTGATCGAAGTTACCGGCAAGGGTGGTAACCTGCTGCTCAACGTCGGTCCGACGGCGCGCGGCGTATTTGACACTCGCGCCAGCGAACGGCTTGAAGGCATGGGAAAATGGATGGCGTATCACAACCGATCGATCTACGGCTGTACACAGGCGCCGGACGACTTTCGGGTACCCCAAAACTGCCTGCTCACCTGCAATCCCGCAAGCAAACGCCTCTATATCCATATTCTTGAATGGCCAATCAGTGCGCTGCACCTGCCCGGATACAACGGCAAGTTCAAGTATGCACAGTTGCTGCACGACGCTTCCGAAGTCCGCTACCGTACCGACGGAGAGGATGTGACACTGAATCTTCCAGTCCTTAAACCCGACGTTGAAGTGCCCGTCATCGAACTGTTTCTGGAATAGGCAAAAGGATGCGTTCCTTCGATTCTGAAATCTGCGAATTACACGAATTTGTGCGAAGTTTCTTTCGTTCCGGTTCGTGTAATTTGCGTATGCAACAAGCCAGCGTTTTTTCTCGGAAACGAAAAAACACTACCTTTACGGCCATGAAAAATAGAATTTATACGCTGTGCAGGATGTTTGCGTGTGTTTTGACGCGCACACGGGTCCTCTCTGCCGGAATCCGTAGAATCATTGAATTTTGAGCATGAAGATAGAAGACGTACCGCAAGACGACAAATACCTGGGTCGGACGACTCTCCGTGACGTGTGTTATGCGCTGGATGAAAACGGTGAATACCGCCAGGTGATCAGCGTAGGTTGGGAAGTCAAAAATGAAGCGCTGTCGCTGGCCTGGGAATCAATCTCGGAAGAGGCCGAAGCCGTCCGTCACGAAGTATTGGCGGGGAAGAAAAGTCCGCTGGCCTATCACATGGAAAAACATCTGTTCGATACCGGCCTGCTGGCTTCCTATGCGGGCTTTTCCGGCAAAACGGTCAGAAAACATTTGCACCCCGATGTCTTTGCCCGTCTGGACGACCGGGTGCTGGGACGATACGCGGAAGTACTAAACATAAGCATAGAAGAGTTGAAACAGGTTTGAGAGATGAAAATTGATTTTGAACACGGTCAGGCGGCGCACTGTGAAAGCGGCGTCACCGCCAACATCCTGCGTTTTTACGGTATACATATCAGCGAACCGATGGTTTTCGGGATCGGCGCGGGACTGTTTTTTTCCTACATGCCCTTTATCAGGCTTCATCAGATGCCCGTCTTTTCATTTCGTCCGTTGCCGGGGCATATTTTTGCGCGGGTGACCGGGCGGCTGGGGATTCGCATGAATAAACGCCGCTTCCTGAATGAGGACAAGTCAATGGAGGCGCTGGACAAACTGCTGGAACAGGGCATACCGGTGGGCAACGTTGTCGGCGTTTTCTATCTTCCCTATTTTCCAAAAGAATACCGCTTCCATTTCAATGCGCACAACATTTGCATCACAGGGAAGGAAGGCGACGTTTATACGGTGAGCGACCCTGTGTCGCAGGTTCCCAAAGAACTTACGCACGACGAACTGAAGCGCGTACGCTTTGCCAGGGGAACCTTTCCGCCGATGGGCAAAATGTATTGGGTAAAGCATGTTTCCACAACTTCGCCCGACTTGCGTTCGGCCATCCTGAGCGGCATCCGGCTTAATTGCAGCCGAATGCTTGACATTCCCATGCCCTGGTTCGGTGTCAGAGGTATCCGTATGCTGGCCGCAAAGATGCGCCGCTGGGAAAGAAAACTGGGGGTGAAAAAGGCTGCGCTGCAACTGGCGCAGGTGATTCGCATGTTGGAGGAAATCGGCACGGGAGGCGCCGGATTCCGTTACATGTACGCCGCTTTCCTGCAGGAAGCCGCCGGCATTACGAACCAACCTGCCTTGCGGGAATTAGCTACAGAGATGACCCGTATCGGTGACCTGTGGCGCAATTTTGCCTTTGAAGGCGCCCGCAAATTCAAGAAGCGGAGCGATGACGTCTGCACGTATGATGCGCTGGCCGACAAACTGCTTGTGATTGCCGACGCCGAAAAACGCTTTTTCCGTCGCCTGCGCGAAGCCGTTAAATAACATGGAAGGGATGCAAACCGCCTCCATCATAGACATACGCGACCTCAGCAAGACATACAGGGGAAACGGCGCGCCCGCCGTCGATCGTTTTACGCTGACCATTCCCGAAGGCGCCATCTTCGGACTGCTTGGTCCCAATGGCGCCGGCAAAACGACGCTTGTCCATATCCTGTGCGGCCTCTGCCGGTTCGACACCGGGCGGGTGACGGTCTGTTCGCTTCCGCTGCAACGCCGGATGAAGGAAATCAGGCCGCTGATCGGTGTCGTGCCGCAGGACATTGCCCTCTATCCCACGCTGACGGCCGGCGAAAACCTGAACGTCTTCGGTCGTATTCTGGGACTGCGGGGAGCCATGCTGGAGAGCCGTATCCGCGAACTGCTTGCGCTTTTCGAACTGGAAGCCTATCGCTATCGGCGCGTCGAGCATTATTCGGGTGGCATGAAACGGCGACTCAACCTGATTGCCGGACTGCTGCACCGCCCCCGGATACTTTTTCTCGACGAGCCGACTGTCGGTGTAGACGTGCAGTCCAGGCGGCTGATTTTGGACCATCTGAGACTCATCCACCGCGACGGGGGTACGATTATCTATACTTCGCATTACATGGAAGAAGCCGAGTCGCTATGTACGCAGGTGGCTTTTATCGACCGGGGGAAACTGATTTGCCAGGGCGTTCCCGCCGAACTGATTCGCACGGCAGAGGGTTGCGATTCGCTGGAGATGCTCTACCTGCAATTGACCGGTAAAAGACAGAGAGACTGCTGCTGATGCGTACGTTATGGGCTTTGACATACAAGGACTGCCTGCTGTTGGCGCGTGACAGGGCCGGGCTGTGCATGATGTTCGTGATGCCGATGCTGCTGGTGGCGATTATGACCTGTCTGCAAGACAGCACATTTCATTCCATCCACGAAACACACATTCCCTTGCTGCTGCTCAACGACGATTGCGATACGCTGGGCGTCGCCATTGAGCGGCAAATCGAATCCTCGGGCATTTTCGCCGTCAGCCGTACCCTTGACGGACGGAGACCCGACCGGGAGGAACTGATACAGGCCGTTGCCCGCAGCGACTTTATGATCGGGATCGTGATTCCCTCACGGGCTACCGAACGCATCCGGCAGCAAGTAAAACAGTATGTCGAAAACCTTTTCAATGGAGACGAGGCGCCGTTGCCAACCCACGCCGCCATACAGGTGGAAATTTTCCTCGACCCCGTTACCAAAAGTTCATTCCGAACCACGCTCCTCAGCACGCTGCGCGAATATGCCTCCCGCACGGAGAGTTCGCTTATGCTGAAAGAAATCATAAGGGAGGCAAACCGGTTTTCACCCGTCACGATCCCCGACTTCCAACCGTCGGACAGCCGGGTCGTCATTCGGGAAGCATACGCCCTGTCCGGCAAACATGCCTTCATTCCTGATTCCGTGCAGCACAATGTCCCTGCCTGGAGCATGTTCGCGATTTTCTTCATTGCCGTTTCGCTTTCGGGACATCTCATCAAGGAGCGCGACGACGGCAGTTTCATGCGTCTGCTCACCATGCCATGCCCGTATTACCTCTATCTCCTGAGCAAGATCATCGTGTACCTGGCGGTTTGTCTGTTGCAGTTTGCGGTGATCTTCATGATGGGAATTTATCTGTTCCCGTGGCTGGGGCTGCCGGCGCTGACGCTGGACGCTTCACCCGTATTGCTGTTGTTGACGGGCGTCTGTTCCGCACTGGCCGCCATCGGCTACGGCGTTGCCATCGGCAAAATTGCTGCAACCCACCAGCAAGCCGCCATCTTTGCTGCTATCTCCACTGTGATCATGGCCGCCATCGGAGGAATCTGGATACCGGTCTTCATCATGCCCCGGCCCATGCAGCTGCTGAGCGCCTTTTCTCCGCTGAACTGGGGACTGGAAGGTTTTTACGACTTGTTCATTCGGGACGGCAGCCTCTTCGACATCCTGCCCGAATGTGCGCTGCTGCTGCTCTTTGCCGCGCTTTGCACGGGAGCGGCAATAGCGTATGACAGGTGGAGCGCTGAAAACAGGTAATGGCCCGCCTTTATTTTCTACTTGTATCTGTCCGGAAACACGAGCGTATGCCGGACAGACATGCGGCTCGATACCATTGAAACATCTTAACTCATGTTACGCAACGTGAGTTAGACATAAGAAAAAGCATAAAAGAACAGGAAAAGAGATAAGATATTTGTACCTCTATAGCCTGATAAACAAATAATTACATCCAAACAAATCTTATCTCTTATAGGTACAAATATAGTGGAAATTTACTGCCTTGCAGACGAATTCAGCAAAAATTTTGATTCGGTAATGCTGGGGCATACCCTTCAAAAAGACAGCGGCAAACGAAGCCGGAACCGCAAATTCACCCTGTCCGACAGCGAGGCAGTCACCATTCTTATCCTCTTTCATCTCAAACAGTTCAGAAACCTGAAAGCCTTTTATACGCAATATATTCAGGTACATTGCAGGAATGATTTTCCCCATACCGTCAGCTACAACCGTTTTGTGGAACTGCAACAGAAAACAGTCGTGAATATGACGCTTTTCCTGCAACTGTGCTGTCCGGGTAAATGTACCGGCGTCTCTTTCACTGATTCCACCCCGCTTCGGGTATGTCACATCCAGCGCGAACACGGCCACAGGACATTCAAAGGGTTGGTATCCAAAGGTAAAAGTACGGCGGGACGGTTTTTCGGCTTCAAGCTGCATATCCTCATCAATGATCGGGGAGAAATCCTTGACTTTGTGATTTCCAGGGCGAACACGGACGACCGTGAACCGTTGAAAAACAAAAGATTTCACGAAA
>JAISMO010000089.1 GCA_031276675.1 Tannerella sp. | reverse complement strand
CTTGTCCGCAGGCGAAATCATGCGATTCATAAAGATCCCTCCCCGCGTGAAGGCTTGCACGCTGATTGATTTTGCGCCCCTCAATCCAAATCAACCGAGGTTTGTGTGACACGCCTGTACCCGGTGTGTACCTAACACCCGTACAGGCGTGTACCCCACACCAGTACTTGGTGTGTACCCCACACCAGTGCTTGGTGTGTACCCCACACCAGTGCTTGGTGTGTACCTCACACCAGTGCTTGGTGTGTACCCCACACCAGTGCTTGGTGTGTACCTCACACCAGTGGTGGTGTGAGACACACACTAACGGTGGTGTGAGACACACACCAGTGGTGGTGTGAGACACACACTAACGGTGGTGTGAGACACACACCAACGGTGGTGTGAGGTACACACTAAAAAAGCGCGGAAACGAAAACCGTTCGTTTCTGCGCTTATCTTCCTTTAATACAGCGTGTTTTGCGTGAACCGGCGCATCACTTTACATGCCGTGCCTGCACTGCCGATGAGGAACAGGCCGACGGCATCCGTGTGGTCGGGAATGATTTTGATTTTAGCGCCTGCGATAATCACACCGTCGCCCGGAGTGAAGGCGCCATCCGTCAGCCCGCCGTTTCCCGGAGGACGCCCCTTTGTCCGCTCTTCCCGCAGCGTCAGTAAACCGGCACTTTCAGGCTTTCGCCGTCGGCAAGTATTATAATGTATAGGCCTTTCGGGAGGCGGAGGCCGCTGAGGGCCGCCGTGCCTGCCTGAACAGCGCCTCCGTACAGCTTTGCGCCGGAAAGGGAATAAACCGCCACCTGCTGCGGACGCCCGCTATGGACATGGATCAGGCCGTTATGCGACCAGGCCTGCGACGGGGAAGCGTCAACGGCTTCGCTGCCGACGCCCCAGCGGTTCAGCCGGGCGGGGACGGTGATGGCCGGTTCGACGATCGACTCGCCGCCGGGCGTCTCGAACTGAATGCTGTGCACGGTAATGTCATACGTGCCGCGTTTCACCTCTCCGTCCACCGTGTAGGCGACATGCGCCAGCGTTTTGACCGCTTCGCCGGAAAGCAGCGCCGCGCTGCGCGTATCCTTCGGCCTGAACGTGAACAGCCACGAATTATCCTCCTGTTTGATGATCTCCAGCACAAAGCCGTCGAAATCTGCGGTCAGGGTGGAATTGTCTTTGTCCAGCGAGAATCCGTCGGGCAGCCTGACTGCAAATGAACCGGCGGCAATGGAATCCTCCGGAACGGTGATGTGGATGTCGAAGCCGCCTTTGTCTGTTCCGTCCACAGGGTTGTTGTTGCCGGGTTCCATCGCCGGGACAAGGTCGTTGGGATAGAAGACGGCATAGTGGGTCATATACCATTTTCCGGCAGTCCAGGTGTAGTACTGATAAACGGCGGGATTGCCCCTGCCGTCGGTTTTCATGACGGTTTTTTCTCTCTCTCCCGACCAGGGGTTGTATGTTTCCGATATACCCCCTCCATAGCCGGGGGTGCATGTCTCTGTAATCACCCACCGGCCTGTATTTTCATCCAATTCAGAGTTTTCATAAAAGGTAATGTTTCCGTTTGAATCCCACTCATACGTCATTTTTTGAAACAAATCAGTCTGCTCATCTCCGGGCGGATCGTCTCTGGAATATGGCTCAGTCCTTTTATATCCTTCAATTAATACGGGCTGACCGTTTCCGTTATATGAAAACGTATAACTGTATGCCAAATAATACGCAATGTTGGGGTCGGCTTTTGCATATGCATAAAATTTAACCCGTGTCAGATTTCCCTTTGCGTCATGTGTCGGAACAGGATTATAAGCCCATTCAATAACACCATTACCAGTAAAACCAAACCATACTCCTCCAGAAGTGGTTGGATGCGGCCAGGAAATGCCGGATTTATCATAAGATATGGCGCTGGAAGGTAACGAGATTTTGGAATAGGAATCAGCCGGAACCCAGCGGTTGTTTTCCCAGTTAAAAGCCTTCGTTGTTCGCTTTCCGGCCGCATCGTAGGTGTAAACCTGCTTGCTGCTTTTCTCTCCTGCGGCTGTAAATATAACCGCACTGTCCGGCCGCCAATCGTCCGCGGCTCTCGGTTGAATGCTGCCGGGGACAGGCTCCTGCCATTCCCGCGCATACGTTTTGACTGTCGCCGTCTCCGGCTGTTGCGCCGGCAGCGAAGTCGTTCCCATAAGGACCAGTATTACCAGTCCACTCAATCCTGTAAAAAATCTTCTCATATCATTTATTGTTTTTGTTTCCGCCAAGCCCCGAATGCGAAGTTTATTAAATGGAAAAAGCGTGGGACTTTAACTTTACTCGTTCTCGAGGTCTTAGGATACCTTTGCACCAAATAAGTAAGCCCACGCCAGAAGGCGTGAGCGCTGACTACTTACTCTTGGTGCTTTGAAATTTCCTAAGTTTCGAGAACCAGAATAAAAGCTAACGCTTCAATTCACTATGTCTTTACAGTTGCATACCGTGTACGCCGTTTTTATCTTATCATCAATTCCGTTTTATCGTTTAACTCTGTTTTTTACTTTGGACGCAAAGATACATAAAAATCCTGCGCAGCGGTTAGCGGTTAACGGGGCTAAATCATTTATGGAGGCGCTGTCTCCGTTATCCTCATATTGAAATGCACCCCGTGCAACCGTCTAATCGTTTATCCAGCGATTGTTCCCCGGTCCGATAGCGGCTACGGGTATCGGTTTCAGGCCGTATCGGGCCAGTTCGGCATCCGTACAGAAGGCCTCGATGGGCTTTCCTTCGGCATCCAGTACCGTGTTGTTGCGATCGACGAGCGCCTCCGGAGGAGAAGAAAATACCTGGCCGCAGGAAATCACCAGATTGTCGGCCACCGTGTTTGCATTGACGCCCTGCCGGAGGTTTGCCAGTTCAGGATACTTTTGCAGGTAGATTTCCGAACGGATGTCGACCTGTTCATACAGCTTTTCCCGCAGGGTGGGGCTGTCCAGTTCGCGGAGCCAGCGTTCCTCGCTCCAGGGCGAGCAGCTGACGGCAAAGGGACAGTGGTAAAAGAGGTTGTTTTCGATGCGGTTGTCTTTCCCGCCGTGAATCTGCACGCCGCCGAAGTGGTGCGCGCCGCAGCGTTCGAACAGGTTGCCGAAGACCCTCATGCCGGAAATCATATCGTCGAAGCGGACGCCTGCCGCACCGTGCCGCGTGCCGCCTGCGATGTCCGACCAGCGGTTGTAGCGAATCTCGATGCCCCGGTACGAGGGGTTATAGAAAATGTCAATGCCGCCCTGATCGTCCGATTCATTGACCACGCGGCTGATTTCGTTGTATTCAATGAGAAAGTCGTTGCCTTCGAGCCGCATGGCCGAGGAGGAGGAGTTGCAGAAACGGTTGTTGGCGATACGGATGCCGCAGCCCGTCAGATGGACAGCCGGCTCGTAGGTGCGCTGAAAGACGGAAAAATTCTCTACAACCGTATGTGCCACAAAATGTCCGGCCGGGGTCAGCGTCCGGCGGTCGCCGCCCGTGATTTTGAATCCGCCGTGTCCGAAGGTCGACAGGTAGCATCCGGTCACGCCGTGTTCCGTTCCTTCGTAAATATGCACGCCGTCGCGTCCGAAACGTTCGATCCGGCAACCGGACAGCAGGTTGTGCGCTCCGCCCCGAATCAGGATGGCCGTTCCGCGGCCATCCCGGAAGGTCAGGCCCTCCAGCGTGAGATGCGAGCAGCTGTCGAGCGTCAGCATGTAGCGGTCGGCCAAACAGGTCAGCCGGACTTCCGCCTGCTCCGGGTCGACGCCTTCCGGCGGATACCAGTAGAGCCGGCCGGTTGTGCGGTTCAGATACCACTCGCCCGGATGATCCGTTTCACAGAAAAGATTCAGTCCGAAGTAGCGCAGGCTGTCCCTGTATCCGTACAGGTGGTACGGTTCACGCAGATAAACCGTATGGGTAGCGGTATCCAGGCGTTCCACCCGCTGAAACTCGTCCTTCCAGTCCCAGTACCAGTATCCCCCAAGGCGGACGTCTTCCTCCTCCGTCCAGCGATGCAGGCTGGGGTTCAGATACTCAAACACGCCTTCCCGCGTGCCGTGTTCCCCGATATAGGTTGCGGGACACGGCGTGGCGCCCCTGGCCGATCCTGCGCGGACAAAGCCTTCGTTGGGCCAGCGCGCCAGCGTTTGCAGCTGTCCGTTACAGATCAGTTCGGGACGCTTGCCGGCTTCCGTCGGGTCGCCAAAGTCGGTGATACCCGCCGCGTGCAGGTCGGTCACGTAAATTTTGTCGCGTGCCGAAGCCTCCAGTCCTTCCGGCAATTCCGCCCCATCCGCCTTCGTCCAATGCGCAAGCACGCTGCTGCCGCTGAAAACCGGCGTTTCGCCGTCGACCGCCCGATAGATCACGGGCGCATCAGGGCTGCCGGCGTCTTCGGCCGTCAGGCTGACCGCCTGTCTCACCGGATACTCGCCACCCTTGAACAGTACCGTCACTTTCCGTCCGGGCCGCTTCTTCAGCGCCATGCGCACGGCACGCTGCGCACCTTCAAACGTCCGAAGCGGTTCGGACCGTGTCCCGCCATGGCTGTCGTCGCCGTCGGGCGCTACATACAGCCGCACTTCCCCGCTGCACGACACAAGAAACATGGCGCACGCCATCAAAATAAAACTGTTTTTTTTCATCATCCTGTTTTCATTATATATTACTTATTACTGCTTATCCTTCGAACTCCTCCGCAACATTTGCCCGCCGTATACCTTGCGTTCGACCGGGCAACCCGGCCTTTCCGAATGAAACAGATTGCTTCGGCAAAGATAAAAAAATCCGGCTGAAGTCATGCGGACGCTAAAAGTACGCGGATTCGACGCGGAAAAAAGCCCTGTAACCTGCGTCAGCATGCTTTTGATACAGCCCCGCATCAACAGAAAAGCAGGCCTTGAGGGCCTGCTTTCATAAAAGGTCTGAAAAGGGAAGAAGAAAGCGGATGTCGAAATCCGGCATTTCTTTTTCATCCGCTATGATTTAATTGGTCGTGACCGTAATCGTTTCTTCGTGTATTTTCCCGTCTACAAGAAGTTTGCGAACGACCAGCTGACAGGAAATTCCCGACTGCATGGCCATGAACGAGCCGAAATTGAGATATACCTCCACATCCGCATGGTTGTTGTCGTCTATATTGTAATCACAGAGATAGGTGGCGTTTGAGTCAAAGCCAATGGTGTATGCCGTGTTGATGGCCACGTTCGCCGCTCCGCCGCTAACGGGGATGATATTTCCGTTGGCAGCCACCAGGCGCGCCACGTTTGCAACCGTGACGGCATCACTCGAATGATCTTCGGTACGGATCGTGAAAGGAGAGTAATTCGACTTTATGCCGGCTCCGTTTTCGAGATAGTAAACCGCATTCGCAGCAAATTTATTTGTAAAACCGCTCGTTACCTCGGCGGTCGTTGCATACGTCGAATCAACCGTTGACAGGGAGGCCAGATAAACGGATCCTCCGGAAACATTTCCGGCTTTTGTCAACAGCCCCGTGTAGGGAACGGAAGTCATTACCAGCGGCAGCGCCTCCCCCCTTGAATTTTTAAGCTTAAAGGCGCCCGAAAGGGAGACGTCGCTGGTAAGTACAAGCGATAATTCCCTGGACAGCGTGCTTAACAGCTGTTTCGGACGAACCTGTTTCTGCCCCTGCCATGTTTCCAGTTTGACGCTCTGAGTCACGTTATAGATGGAATCCGGATACCAGTATTTCACCACCAGCGCAGAGGTATCAATTGCACTTAACGAGAGGGTTGAGGCGTTGGGAGAGGCTATGTGGCCGATCAGCGTAATGTTTCCTTCCGCAGCTTCCGGCAATGCGGCCGCACTCTTCGGGAGGGGAATGGCTTCATAGGTGTCTCCGAGCTGTCCTCTTTTTACATTCAAAAGCCACTGACCGGCATTGTTCGGGTCATCGGTCACATAGGCAACAAGGTCGCCCACGATTGGATAGTCCGTATACCTCGTCGAATCGAAATTGTTGATAGCCGGATTCCATTCGTATGTAACCCAGTAACCGTCCACAATCCTCGGGGGG
>JAISMO010000070.1 GCA_031276675.1 Tannerella sp. | reverse complement strand
GTCTGGATGGCGGAGAAATTGCCGCCCAGGGAATTGGGAACTTCTTTTATGCTCCATATATCCGCCGGGGGAAGGGTATAACAGTCGGCGTCGGTGATGTTGTCGGGAATTTCGTTCACCAGCACGGACATCCGGGCAATGGAGGTTTTGCCGTTGCAGGAAATGCGGTAGGTAACCGTGTCGAATCCGGAAAAGAGAGGATCGGTGATGTGGTATCGCAGGCTGTCGTTTACTTTTGTGACCGTTGCGCCGTGCGCCGTAATTCCGGTGAGGGGCGAAAGCACGGGCGTACAGCCGGCGGGAATGGAATCGTTGGCAAGCACGGCGACGGTTACCGGCACCGTGGCGAGGGTCGAGGCGTAGTCGTTCAGGGCGAGGAGGATCGGCCCTTCGGTCTTGTCGCGAAGCAGAGAGTCGCAAACCTGCTGCGCATTGAACGTGTTGCCGGCGTCGTTGGCGCGGAAATACAGCTGTTCGGCGTCAACCCACGAAGCAAGATAACCGGGGATGCCGAAGGTGATGCGCGCCGTGTCCTTCTCCGAAATAAAGCCCGGATAGGCATACGTATGTTTCACGGCATTGCCCGGCGCGTTTTTGTAAACGGTGATGTGGAAAGGAGCCGGGAAGGGCGCGTTGCCGGCGTTGATGACATCGACGGTAACGAACATCGAATCCTTTGCGGCGTCGTAGAAATAAAACGTCGAATCGACCTGTGCGCGGGGCAGCGTCCAGAGGGGCACGCCGTTGACGTCGAGGTTCGTTTGCTGCTGGAAAAGATTGTTGTAGGGGAATACGTCGTCGCTGTCGCCCAGGATTCCGTTCCTGCCGGCGAAGCGGGTAGCGGGACTGAGCTGGTGTGCCGGAACGGTCAGGTCGTCGTTGACGTTCAGCGAGCGATAGCTGTATGTGTTCCACACTTTGCGCGCTGCCGCCCACTGTCCGCCGACAGCCGCCTTGAAGACGCGGAGATAGCCTGTTTCGCCGATCGTGCCGGTATGTCCGTTGATGATCATTTCCGCCTGTCCGTCGCCGTCCACGTCGGCTATGACGGGCATCTCTATGCGCGTACCCGATGTAACATTGTTGAAAGTATTGCCCGGAGCCACAGATGCCGACGTGCCGGAGCCGTCTATGATGCGGAGCGTCTGCTCGTCGCGATAGCAGATTTCGTTTTTGCCGTCGGAATCAAAGTCGAAGAGACTCATTCCCGTACAGCCGGAAGTATCGGTATGCCCCAGCGTCCATTTCTGTACCAGCCGGCTGCCCACCGTTTTCGTTGCGTCGTATTTCAGGGCAAACATCAACAGGGGAGAACCGTTGGCGATATACACCGCTTCGGGATTCGGGTCGGCGTCGATATTTCCGATCAGCGCGGGGCCTACAGCGGAAATCGAAGTGGGCGATCCGACGTAGCTGCCGAGCAGCGTAGCCGTTCCGCCCGGGTTGGGTTTCCACAGATAGGCGCCCGATCTGCCGCCGGTAAGCGTTACGACAAGCACTTCGAGTTCGCCGTCGAGGTCGAAGTCGGCAACGTGCGTCCGTCCGTCTGCGATGATATTTGCGGGCAGGGCGCCGGTATATTCATAGCCGCCGGTCATCAGCGCGATGGCGTTGCCGGCCGTACCGGCGGGATTGGTGATGGTCACTTTATAGATCTGATTGCCGGCAACGATTTCCTGCGTTCCGTTGCCGTCCATGTCGGCCACGGCGTTGTATCCCCACACTCCGACGGCGCTGCCCGCGCTGCTGCCGTCGCAAAGCAGTTTGCCGTTTGTCAGCGAGAAGATGCGCTTGCCGCTCCAGATTTCGGGGATGCCGTCGCCGTTGAAATCCGTTATATTAATCGTACCGTCGTTGGAGACGCCTGTCGCCGTATATACGGCGTCGGATTTCCACCGGGGAGTTCCGTCGTAATTGCAGGCATACAGATAGCCGTCGGTGGCGGCAATGACGACGTATGCTTCGCCGTTGTGGCGGGCAATGGCGCAGGTGGCGAGCGATGATGCGTAAAGCTGGGCGCTGGAGAGATTCTTGAAAAGCCAGTTTCGTTTTTCCACTACGGCGCCGTTGCGGACGACGAACATCCTCAGTCCGTTCGTATCATAGCCGCCGGACGGACTTCCGGCAACGCTTGATCCGTCCATATAGGCGATGATCTCCACTTCGCCGTCGTTGTCGATATCGCCTGTCAGTATCTGCTGGTAGTTGTCGATCGTCGTTGTGTTCACCGGCAATTCCCGTATTCCCCAGACGAAAGTGGGGGCCACGGTTCGGCAGTCGGCATCGATGATGTTTTCGGGATACTTCCCGATTCGGACCGTTATGGTGGCGTCGGCGCAGAGGCGGATGGGGTTGGCGTCGTCGCGGACGGTGTAGGTCAGGCGGATGACGTCGCCTTCCTGCGCGGCGGCTTTGGCGCGGATGCAGACGGTCGAGTCGCCCGGCTGAAAGGAGACTTCTATCTTGTTTGCATCCGCCGTATGTTGGAAAAACACGTTGATAAGGTTAATAGAATTGCCCGGATTGGGGTCATAATCGTTCTCCAGCACGGAGAGGCAGACGGACGGGCCGTCCGAAAAGACGGTGACGGCATCGTCCGCCGTTACCGGCGCCTCATTCAGTCCGGACGGGCAGACGGCGGGCGGCGTCAGTCCGGTAGAAAACGTCAGTCCGAAGGAGAAGACGCCGGCGCCGAGGTCGAAGCCGTTCCGCGCATAGCCGGCCGGCGTCAGGGGAGCATCCGGGTCGGCAATCACGCCCATGTATCGTCCCTCGCGTTTCACGTAGAGCCTTCCGTCCGGCCCCGGTTTCAAGCCTCCGCCGGAGGCGTCGTCTCCGTATAAAAACGGGGAGGTGAATGTGTCGCCTGCAATGTCATATTGAGATATTTCACAATCGCCATAGTAGGTGGTGCAGTAAACATATTTCCCGTTGGGCGAAAATTCGGCGCCGAAGATGTCTCCCGAAGTAAACGGCGCCGACTTCACCCTGTTGAAGGTGAGGTTTCCGGCGCTCGCGTCAAAGTCCAGCAGCGCCATTTTGTTGTCGTCCGGATAGGTCAGGACAAGCCGGTTGTATGTTGAATTGGCCCGGAATATGTAGCTCTTTCCGCTTACGCCCCGGCCGGACATGGAGAGCGCAGGCGACTTGGGAGCGCCGATGGTACTTCCGGTAATTTTACGCACTCTGATTTCATTGGGCGAAACCATGTTGTAGATCAGCCAGTATTCGTCGGACGTTCCGGGCACGGGCGTCAGTTCCACGCTTTCCGCCATGCCGGAGGTTTCCAGCGTGGCGGTACTGATGCGTCTTCCGTAGCCGTTGTCTTCGTTCATGTCAATGATATGATATTGCAGCCCCATAGCCGTCCCCCGTTCGTAGGCGGATGTTACGGAGAAGAGCATGTATTTGTTGTCGCCGATATAGCAGGCGGCCAGGCCGTCGGCTACGGATTCGTCTCCCGAAAAACTGCCGTTGACCATCGGCTGGTGCTTCGCGTTGTAGAGCCGGTCGTGCTGGGAATAGAAAATCAGGCTGCTTCCGCATCCGGGGGAGGAGACGGAGAGGGAATTTTCCTCCGAACCGACCAGCGACTCCCCGCTGGCGGACACGGCTGTTTTGGCGCCGTTGCCGGCGTCGTTGAAGGCGATACCGCCGCCGCCTATGCCGAAGTACCAGAGGTCGTCGGTGAACTGGGAGCAGGTGTTTTCGACGGAGGCCAAGAGATGAGGCATATAGTTCGGCAGACCGGCAAAAGCCTGATAACCGCTTACGGTGGGAAGCAGTCCGCTGACTGGATGGGTGGTGAATCCGTTGTAATCGTCCACACGGTCTATCACCAGCATGGATGTAGTACTGTATACAGGCGAGTAAATACGTCCATCGGGGCCTAATTGCAGTGCAGACAGGTTGTTTGCCGCTCCTGTGGTTACCGTACGGTGAGGCACGCTTCCCGGATTTGCCGAAGCCAGCAGGTCTTCAAACGGATAGGCATGTATCACCTTGGAGGAATAAGTGGTGGCATACAGTATTTCTTTGGAAGGAGAAAATTCAAGTCCATAACCGGTATATCCGGTATTCATCATTTTGATCGTTGGAAATGTGCCGTTGGAAGGATTGAATTCTCCGAAAAAAAGGTGGTTGGGCGTATACTCCGACCAGGCAAAGTATTTCCCGTTGGCCGAAAAGCGCAGATAACCGTTGATACTTGCATCAGGCTCCGTGTTCGCAGGTAAAGGATAGGAGGCAAAGCAGGCGGTCTCTACTCCTCCGGCGGCAGTTACTTTCCACACATTGAGTGCGGAAGCGGCGCCGGAGCCTTTTCCCGGAGCCACAATCCAGTAATCTCTGCCGTTGGCATGTCTGACGGCGGCCACGCTCTCGCCCAACACTCCCGACGCGCCCGTGAGCGGTGTGTTTTTAGCAATCCCGTTATAGGAGGCCATGACTTCGCCCAGCCCTCCGCTTCCTTCCATGTCGATAATGGAACAGGCGAGGGTGTTGCCCATATTTAATCCGACGGTGACGGCAATGTATTTCCGCGGCTGTCCGGGATAGGGGATAACAATTCCCGACTGCGCCGAGGAACTGTTTCCGGTTAATGCGGTGCCGTTGGTCATCACCTGATGGTTTCTGTTCCACACGGTCATTCCGTTGGAGTAGAACAGGAGATTGCCGTTTGCATCCGACATGCCGAACACTCCTTCATACTGATTCGTCATGGCCGAAGCCGGGAGCGGCGTTGGCAGCCCCGACAGCCCGCCGACGGTTTGCGTAGTCTTCCAGGTCATCCCGACGTATGCGCCGAAATACCAGTTGTAAGCCTCCTTGTGCTGTGCCCGGAGGCTTTGCATGCCTGCGCCTAATGCCAGGCAGAGAATCATTCTTGCGATGATAGCTGTAATGTTTGTTTGTTTCATACCCTTGTTTGTTTTTTTTGTTATTTGAAAAATGGAGCGTGGAGCGTTTATGCGGCGTGCGAAGCGTCTCTTCCGCAGATTGCGGGAGGCTTGCCGTGGTGAACCGTGCTTTGCTGTCCCCGTACGGGGGAAATTTGCCGCAAGTGATTTTTTCTTCTCCCGTATGAAAGGAGTGACGGAAATAACGACCCTTCGCGCGTTTTCTGTTGCAGTTTGCAAACGCCCTTATCGCAGTTTTTCTGTTTCATTTAATTGTTAGAGTTAATGCAGTCAAAACCGGCGACAAAGGTAAAGGCACTTTTTCAAATGGAGCGGATTTTTCCGATAAAAAAAATTGATCTCATGTTACGCATCATCCGTCGGGCAGCCTCGATGCGGCAGGCAATCAGGCTGTCCCTCTTATAATGTATAGCGGCTTATAATGTATAGCGGCAGACCTCCAGTACACAGGTGAACCCACCTCCAGCCTGCAGGTCAGTCAACCTCCAGTCTATAGTGCGCATTCACTCCAGTCTATAGTGCGCATTCACTCCAACCTGTAGTGCGTACTCACTTCAGCCTGTAGTGTGCGTTCACTTCAGTCTATAGTGGGCCTCCACTTCGGTGCATAGTGGCCGGCAGACCTTTCATGTGAAAGACATACAGGCTGTTAGAGTAAGCGCATGGCGGCTGTCCGTTTACCTGTTTCCGGCGGAGATTTGTTTTTCCTTCCGGCAAGGTGTATCGGGTTTTCGGCCGGCCATACTCCGTGTGTTTCATTCTCTGCCGGTTCGTTTTTCAGCCGGTTGCTCTGCGTTTATACTTCGCGCGTCATGCACAAAACCGTGCCGCGCGAACTATAAATCCGAATTGACAGCGTTTATCCGAATGAATTGTCTATATTTGTACGACAAAATCATATATATTATATTATAATTCATGGACAACCGTTTTTTAGGACTTATCGAAGTCAGTATCAAAACCCACTGGGAGTTGCCGGCTTTAACGGATTACAGGGGACATACCTTTTACTATAAAGATGCAGCGCGTGAAATGGCGAAAATGCATCTCCTTTTCGAGCAGGCCGGTATCCGAAAAGGTGATCGGATCGCACTGGCGGGACGCAATTCTTCGCGGTGGGTCATCAGCTTTTTCGGCATCCTGAGCTACGGCGCCGTGGCGGTACCGATACTGCACGAATTCAAGGCTGAAAATATCCATCACATCGTGAATCACTCCGGAGCGCGGATACTCATTGCCGCAGCTCAGAACCGGGAACTCCTGAACGTACAGGCCATGCCCGACGTTCAGCTCTTTCTGGCCATGGAGGACGGAGCGCCTTTCCACAGCCGGATACCGGATTTCAGGCACGTTTATGAGCAGCTGGACGCCCTGTTTGCAAGGAAATATCCGGGGGGCTTCACTCCGGAGCAGGTCCGCTATCACGTCGAGCAGCCGGACGAACTGGCCATCCTGAACTATACTTCGGGCACGACCGGCTTTTCCAAGGGCGTGATGCTGCCTTACCGGAGTTTGTGGAGCAATACACAGTATGCGTATGACTGCCTGCCGTTCGTCCATGCCGGAGACAGCTTTGTTTCCGTGCTCCCCATGGCGCACATGTATGGCCTGGCCTTTGAAATCATGAACGGCATCAACAAGGGATGCCATATCCATTTTCTGCCGCGCGTACCCAACCCCGGGTCGGTGATCGAAAGCCTGCGGCGCAACCGGCCGAAACTGATCATCGCCGTGCCGCTGATCATTGAGAAGATTGTCCGCAACAACATCTTTCCGGTACTGCGAAAACCCGTCATCCGCACACTGTATCGACTGCCCGTTTTCAGGCAGATCATCAACGGAAAAATCCGCAAACAGCTGAATGACGCTTTTGGAGGCAACTGCTTTGAAATCGTGATCGGAGGAGCGGCGATGAACAGGGAAATCGAAACGTTCCTGCATTCCCTCCGCTTCCGGTACACGATCGGTTACGGAATGACGGAATGCGGCCCGTTAATCGCCTACGAACAGTGGGATACGTTCAGGCAGGGTTCGGTGGGACGCATCGTAAACCGCATGGAGGTAAAGATTGATTCGGCCGACCCGGAACACGTTGCCGGCGAAATCATGGTGCGCGGGATGAACAACATGCTGGGTTACTACAGGAATCCGGAAGCAACGGCCGAAATCATGTCGGAAGACGGCTGGATGCGAACCGGCGACCTGGGTACGCTTGACAGGGACGGCTTCCTGTTTATCCGCGGCCGCTGCAAAACAATGATACTTAGCTCGAACGGACAGAATATTTATCCCGAAGAAATTGAAAGTCTGTTGAACGAGTTGCCGTATGTATCCGAATCGCTGGTTGTGATGAACAAAGGTCTTTTGTATGCGCTGGTCTGTCCGGAATGGGAAAAGGCGGCGCATAACGGACTGTCGGACGATGACTTGACAAACCTCCTGCGGGAAGACCTGAAGCAGGTGAACCGGCAGCTTCCCGGTTACAGCAGGCTTGCCGATGTGAAACTCCTCCGGCAAGCCTTTGAAAAAACGCCGAAACAGAGTATCAAACGTTTTCTCTATCAGGAAGAATACTTTGATATAAACCACCCGTTTCCGGAAAAATGAATTATCTTCGTATGGAAACATGTAAGTGCGAAACAAAACATTTGGCAGTATGAAGAAATTACCGTTAGGCACACAGTCATTTGGAAATCTGCGAAACGATGATTGTGTATATGTAGATAAAACCGAAATCATTCACAGGATGATTTTGAGTGGACGGGTTTATTTTC
>JAISMO010000064.1 GCA_031276675.1 Tannerella sp. | reverse complement strand
AACAAAACATGATGAAAAAGTTTTTCTTAACCTGTGTATGTCTGTTTGCGGCGCTGACGATCGCAAACGCTCAAAAAAAGTATGATGTGGCAGCCTTTGTATGGCCGGCCTATTTCAATGAACCCCGTTTTGCCGACATCGGCGTGTTTCCCGACGGCAAAGGCGAATGGGAGGCCATCTACAATGCCCGGCCCAAGTTCGAGGGGCACCGGCAGCCGCGCAAACCCCTGTGGGGCTATCAGGACGAATCCAGTCCCGAAGTACAGGAAAAAATAATCGACACCGCGCTGGCATACGGCGTGAATACGTTTATTTTCGACTGGTACTGGTATGACAACCGACCGTTTCTGGAAGACGTACTCAACAACGGCTTCCTCAAGGCCAAGAATAGTGGGAAGATGAAATTCTACCTGATGTGGGCCAATCATACGCACAATTCGTATCTGGACCCCCGGAATCCGGACAAGAGCAAAGTCTACTGGGAAGGAGGCGTAAGCCGGGAGGTCTTCGAGAATCTGACGGACCATATCATCCGCGACTACTTCAAACAGCCGAATTATTACAAAATCGACGGCAAACCGGTTTTCGCCATCTATGAAGTGAGTACGTTCATTCGCGGCATGGGCGGCGAACGGCAGGCCAAAGAAGCGCTGGACGCTTTCCGCCGGAAGTGCGTGGCGGCCGGTCTGCCCGGCCTTCACCTTCAGGCCATCCTGTGGGCAAACATTCCGGAAAGCCTCTCGGCCACGCCCGGCGACCGCACGCAAACGCAGGACAACACCGTCCGCTATTTTGGCTTCGAAAGTCTGACCAACTACCAGTGGTGTCACCTGGTGCCCGTCAATCAGGATTATCAATCCTGGGGCGAACAGGCCACGGCCAAATACGGGGAATTTGGCGAAAATTTCTCCGTGCCCTACTTCCCGCATGTTTCGATCGACTGGGATCCCAATCCGCGTCACCCCGAAGGAATTCAGCACTGCGTTTCGGGCGTGACCCCTGAAAAGTTCGAAACGTTTCTGCGCAAGGCAAAAACATACGCGGACGCTCATCCCGATCAGCCTCCCCTGATTACCGTCAACGCCTGGAACGAGTGGGCGGAAGGCAGTTACCTGGAACCCGATACGGAGTTTAAATACGGTTTCCTGGAGGCCGTCAAACGGGTATTCAAATAGAAATGGCCGGCGGAGAGGAAAGCCGTCCTCTCCCCGGCAACAGGCCGGACCGGACTGAAGTTCAGGCTTCGGTCCGGATTTTTTGCCCTCCCGGTTTCAGGGGACGGGAGGAGAAGCCATCCGGCGATGTCGGTTTTTCCGCCGCAGGTGGCGGGAAGAAAAAAGACGCCGTCGGAGCCTGTCCGGTACTGTCCGGTCTCATCGGGAGATGCTCATTTTGATACCGGAAACTTTTTCATACCTTTGCCGCCAATAAAAGCCATCATACTATGTTTTTGTCCAGAGATATGCAGCGCCGGTCACCGTCCGGACGGGAATTTTCGCGCATCTTGCTTGCCGAATTTAACCGTTCGCTGATGCTGATTGCCGATCGGGACTTGCTGGCTGCCAACATTGTGTCGAAGATCATGCAGATTTCAACGGTGAAGCGGATTGTGGTCTACCTGTTAAATTCCGAGACGGAACAGTACGTCCGCACGGGCAAACAGGAGGATGAGGGCGAACTGTTCGGACAAATCCGTTTTACACCCCACAGCAAACTGGTCAACTGGCTGTCGGTAAACGATACCTGTTTTCAGGTGTCCCGTTCGTCGAGCAGCATCATGTCCTACTTTTCCGACCGGGAACAGGAACTGATTCGCAAAGCCCGTATCGAGTTAATTTTTCCGCTGAAAGTCATCAACCGTCTCAACGGATTTGTTTTGCTGGGTCAGCGTGCCGACGGGAACGGTTTTTCCGGACAGGAGATTGATTTGTTGGGCCTCCTGTTTGAACAGGCCGCTTTTGCCCTTGAAAACACCGCCCTCTACGAAGAACAGAGTGCACGCATCCAGAAAATGTATCGCGCCGACCGCCTGGCCCTGCTCGGACAGCTGGCGGCGGGAGCCGCACACGAAATCCGCAACCCCCTGACCGCCATTCGCAGCACCATACAGTATCTGGGCAGGGGCATACACGATCCGGACAGGCAGGAGATGGTCCACGAACTGATGGAGGAAGTAGACCGCATCAACAACATCGTGCAGGGCCTGCTGTCGTTTTCCCGTCCGGCGGAACCGGAAATGGCCCGGGTCGACATGGAACAGCTGCTGCAGCAAACGCTCGTACTGCTCCACAATGCCATTGTCAGGAGACAAATTGACGTAACTCTCGACATCCACGTCGAAAATACTGTGCTCATGGCCGATGCCTCACAGCTGAAACAGGTCTTCCTCAACGTCATCCTCAACGCCGTGGAAGCGATGGAAAACAGCAGAAACAGACGGTTGAAGCTGGGCATCGAAAGCGGACGTTCACTGGGTTTCCAGTCGCGATACCTGCTGATTTCCGTCACCGATTCGGGCAAAGGCATCGAAGCAGGCGACATCGAAACCGTTTTCAATCCGTTCTACACCACCAAAAAAAACGGGACCGGACTGGGTCTACCCATTTCATACGGCATCGTCCATCGCCACGGAGGAGAAATGGACATAAACAGTCAGCCCGGCAAAGGCGCTACGGTAATCATCAAATTGCCGCAAACCGTATAAAACAGCAATGAATACACGTATTTTAATAGTGGACGACGAAGCCGGCATCCGGAAAGTGATGACCCTGCTCCTGCGGGATGAAGGCTACGAAGTAAGAGCGGTGGACAACGGCGCGGCGGCCGTCGGCGAAACGGCGCGGTTTCATCCCGACGTGGTGCTGCTCGATCAGCAAATGCCCGACATGCCGGGCATGGAAGCGCTCAAGCTCATCAAAGACAGGCATCCCGCCACGGCAGTGATCATGGTCACCGCATACGGATCGGTTGCCCTGGCGGTGAGCGCCATCAAGGACGGCGCATACGACTTTATCGAAAAACCGTTCGACAACGACCGCCTGCTGCTCACCGTGCGTCGCGCCCTCGAATATAAAAAACTGTCCGGCAAGCTCCATCACCTCAAACAGCGTCTTGACGAGACTCACTCGTTCGGACAAATCATCGGAAGCAGCGCCAAACTGCAACAGATCATGGCGCAGGTGCACAAGGTAGCCGCCACATCGGCCACCGTGCTGATACTCGGCGAAAGCGGCGTGGGAAAAGAACTGATAGCGCGCTCGGTACACAATTTCAGCCTGCGTGCGGACAGGCAGCTGATCACGCTCAACTGTGGCGCCATACCGCTGTCGCTGATCGAAAGCGAACTGTTCGGTCACGAAAAGGGCGCCTTCACCGACGCCAAAGAGATGCACCAGGGCGCCTTCGAACAGGCCGACGGCGGAACGCTCTTTCTCGACGAAGTAGGCGAACTGCCTGTCGAAGCACAGGTGAAACTGCTGCGCGCGCTGGAAAACCGCACCTTCATCCGCGTCGGCGGAACGAAACCCGTCGCCGTAGACCTGCGCATCATCGCTGCCACCAACCGCAATCTGGAAGAAAAGGTCAGGCAGGGTGCTTTCCGGCTGGACCTGCTCTACCGCCTGAACGTGTTCACCATACAGATGCCCCCGCTGCGCGAACGCCGCGACGACATTCCGCAACTGATCGACTACTTCATTGCCAAATACAACCGCCTGTTGGGTGTGAACGTCTCCGGTATCACCCGGCAAGCCGTCCACAGACTGATGGAGTACGAATGGCCGGGCAACATCCGCGATCTGGAAAACGCCCTGCAAAGCGCCATGATCCTTTCGCAAAACGGCATCCTCGACGTCGAGCACTTGCCGATGCGCATCAAGGGCTATCCCGTATCCCTCAAAACGGAACTGCCGGACGAAGACCGGACGAACCTCTTTCGCAAAACCTACTCGGCGGCCGAGAAAAACCTGATTGAAGAAACACTCATGCGCTGTGACTACAACCGCACCCTGACCGCCGAAGCGCTAAACATCAGCAGAAAAACGCTGTTCAACAAAATGAAAAAATATGGACTGCAAGGGAGGAAAAGTGATGCAAAATCCACCTGATGTAGAAGAAATATCGCTAATTTTGCATAGATAAGTACAAAAAGAACAACGGTATGACATCGGAAAAAAGCAAGGAAAGACCGCTTGTGTCGTTTGACTGGGCCTTGAAACGCCTGCTGCGTAACAAGGCAAACCATGAGGTTGTGGAAGGTTTCCTGAGTGAACTGCTGTCGCGTCCGGTCACAATAAAAAGCGTGCTGGAAAGCGAAAGCAACCGGGAACATCCCGGCGACAAACACAACCGGGCGGATGTGGTGGTAGAGGATGACAGGGGCGAAATCATCCTGATAGAACTGCAGTTCATACTGGAGATGGATTATTTCCAGCGGATGCTGTACGGCGCGAGCAAGGCCGCGGTCGAACGCATGGTTCAGGGTGACCGGTACATGGAAATAAAGAAAATATATTCGATAAACATCGTCTATTTCGACCTGGGTCACGGAAAGGACTATGTGTATCTGGGCAGGACGGATTTCAGGGGTATGCACGACCATGAAATACTCAAACTCTCGAAGGAGCAGCACCGTATTTTCGGAAAAATCGAAGCGGGAGACCTGTATCCGGAATATTATATTTTGAAGATCAACAATTTCAATGATGTCGCCCAAACCACGCTGGACGAATGGATTTATTTCCTGAAACACGACCGGATCAGGGCGGATTTCAGCGCCAGGGGCCTGCTCAAAGCGCGTGACATACTGGATTACAGTCGCCTGTCGCCGGAAGAGAAAGCCGACTACGATTACGAACAGAGCGTAAAAAGTCATAATCTCAGTCAGATAGCCTCGGCCAAGGAGACTGGAAAATCGGAAGTGGAAGCCAAATATTCGAAGACGCTCGAAGAAAAGGACAGAGCGATCGAAGAAAAGGGTAAAGTGATTGAAGAGAAAGAGAAAGCCCTCGAAGAAAAAGACAGAGCGCTTGAAGAAAAGGGTAAAGCGCTTGAAGAAAAAGACAGGGAAATAGAAGCATTGAAACGTCTTTTAAGCATCAAGTAATCTTAGCATTTTAATGCCGCACGATTCTCGCCCGGAGTTTCTCGCTCCGCGCGTATAGCAAAAAAATAACAGTCGGGCAGAACCGGAATCGCCCATCGAAAAATTCCGTCCGATAATCAATAACCTCTCAATGTGCATCCGAAGCCGGATTTGGGTAGCTGTTTACCCGTCCTGTTGGGTAAAAGTCTGCCCAAACAGTACCCAAAGCAAACCGCCGATATCTGGCAATCGCCGTAAAATCAATGCAAAGCAATATCCGGCACAGTATTTGTAGGGTGTTGCGAAGGAAATTTACGCAGGATATGAAGAAATGCCTTATTTTATTCGTTTGTGGATTGATATGCCGGGGAACGGCCGTGCGGGGACAGCAGAAGACGAAGCTGACCATCGAGCAGGCGGTACGTATCGCGCTGCACGAGAGTTACACGGTGCAATCGAACGACGAAGACCGGCGGGCGATGCAGTACGAATACCTTTACTACAAGGCGCAGTTCAAGCCGCGGCTGGATTTGAATCTCTACACGCCGTCGTGGGACGAACAGGTGTCGGCCATTGCGCAGGCCGACGACTTGCCGGTTTACAATTCCACCGGTTTGATACGCTTCGGCGGGGATTTGAGGTTTACGTATGTGCTGCCCACCGGCGGCAACCTCGCCTTGTCGGGCAATCTGTATCACGAAAACCTGCGGACTACGTTTGCTCAGGACTATTCCACGCTCCGGCGGAAACAGGCGTTCAGCCGGTTCGGTTTGATTTTTGACCAGCCGGTGTTTACGAAAAACAAACTGCGCGAAAACCTCAAAGCCGCCCAGTATCAGTACGAACGTGCGGAACTGTTTTTCACCCGCACGCAAATGGACATCGTTTACAACGTCACCAAAGGGTTTTACGAAGTGTACCGGGCGGGCTACGAACGGCAAATCAACGAGGATCAGCTCCGCAATGCACAGGAAGCGCTGCGCATCGCCAAACTCAAGTTTGAAACCGGCAATATCCCCGAAGGAGACCTCTTAGTGACGGAAATCAACGCGCTGCAAAGCGACGTGAATCTCTCGGAAAGCGTCGGAAAGTACGAGTTGCAGAAAGACGAGTTCAAACTCCTGATCGGCATCGACATGACGGAGGAGATAGACATCGAGGCCGAAATGGATTTTGAAACCGTAACGATAGATGTGCAGACGGCCATCGAACAGGCGCTGGCCAACCGGCTGGAGGTGAAGGAAACCGAATACGACATCAAGTTGCAACAGATCGAAATCGACCGCGCCAAACGCGAACGCGAAATCAAGGGGAATATTTATGCGTACTACGATTTCACGGGACTCAGCACGCAGACCGGCAACGTGCCGGAACTCTTCCGATCCTCGTTCGACAACTTCATGGTGCGGCCGCCCAACCGGGGCGTCACCTTCACGCTCTCCGTGCCGATACTCGACTGGGGACGCGGGCGAAACATCGTCCGAAGCCAAACCATCCGGCTGAAGGAAAAACAGCTGAAACTTGAAAACATAAACAACGTGATCGTAAAGGAAATCCGCGAAATCGTCCGCACCGTCCATGAAGCCGAAAAACGTTTCCGCATCAACCAAAAAAACAGGGAGAACGCCGCAAACAGCTACCGCATCTCGCACCTGCGCTTTGAAAACGGCGACCTCTCCGGTCAGGAACTGGCAACGGAGCAGGAACGCCTCTCGCAGGTACAGCTCGCCTTCATCGACGCCTATATCACCTATCAGCTGGCGCTTGCCGACCTTAAACGCCGCACGATGTGGGATTTTGAAAACAACAGAAGCTACCGGATAAATTAAAAATTTGCAACTGTTCAACCATGCCAAAAAAGTCGAAATTTAAGAACAGGCTTGGGGATTCCTTCCCGGAGCCGTCAGAACGTTTTCGCAACGCTGCGATTCCTTCCCGGAACCGTCAGGACGTTTTCGCAACGCTGCGATTCCTTCCCGGAGCCGTCAGGACGTTTTCGCAACACTGCGATTCCTTCCCGGAACCGTCGGGACGTTTTCGCAACGCTGCGATTCCTTCCCGGAGCCGTCGGGACGTTTTCGCAACGCTGCGATTTTTCGTTTTATACCTGAATAGTCCCAAAAATTCAACAGACAGAAACAGTTATATATGAAAACTTCCGTACACAAAACCATTTCGGCATGGGGCCGTTCGGCGCTGATAAGCCTGATGGCCGCCTGCCTCATGCTGGCCGTCGGCCTGCCGGTGCAGGGACAGGCAGCCGATGCGCAAAAAGACCGGGCCAGCATCCTGCTCGACCTCAAAAAGGCGCGCGCCGACTACGAGGTAGCCCGCCAGCAGTTTGAAAACGACACCCGCCTGTATGACGAGAAAGCCATCTCGTCCAACGAGTTCACCAAATCAAGAAATGCGCTCCTGAGTCGCGAAGTCGATTACCAGAAACTCCTCCTGCAACTCATCTCGCAACAGTCCTACGTGATCATTGAACGGGCGGTGAAATACCAGGCCGACGGCGGCGAACGGCGTGTGAAGATTACGCTCAAAAGCACGCTGGAAGGCAATGAAGAATACCTGAGTCAGTTCCGCGAACATTTCGACGTGTTCACGCCGGAGATGCGCGCCGGAAAGGTCTATAACATCTTCGTCTCCCTCTCGGACCTTGCCGACAAAACCATCATCGGCTCGCCCTATGAATATCAAATCCCCGCCATCGAAACCGGACAGGAGGCCTCCGCCGACTTTGAACTGCTTAAGGACGCCGAAAACCTCACCGTGTCGCTCAATTACAACGGACGGACGATCGAAAAAAACGTGTACCTCAAACAGGATGCCAGCATCAACGTGATAGACATCAGTTCGGCGCAGTTTTCGCAGGAAGCCGACCTCAGTTCCAGCGTCACTTACGCGCTGACGCTCGAACGCTTTTCGACCTCCGACGACGTGTACCGCCTCGTCGTTGCCGGCCTGCCGCAGCAAATCTCCTGCGAATTTCTGGACGAGACCACCAAAATATCCCAGATCAAG
Organism: Tannerella sp.; assembly: GCA_031276675.1. Taxonomy (GTDB): domain Bacteria; phylum Bacteroidota; class Bacteroidia; order Bacteroidales; family Tannerellaceae; genus Tannerella. The sequence goes on along the minus strand of JAISMO010000064.1, from coordinate 2,763 downwards.
TTTGCGCAGGGCGTCAACACCAAAAAACTCTCCCTGCGCGTTTTCCTGCCCGACCGCGACGATGAACGGATTCGGATCGACCGCCCGCTGAAATTCTCCGTCTTCACCCTCACCGGCGAACAGTATGGCCGGATCACCGGAAAAGACCTCTCCGCCCTCACGCCCGAACAGTGGGCGGCTTTCTCCTGCGGCAGAGAAACGCTGGAACTGGTGCCCCGCGGAAAGGGTAAAATCGAAGTACGCGCCACCAATCTCTATCACGAAATCGCCACCGGCGACAGCGTCGTCATGACCCTCACCGTGCGCAACGCCGGTACGCGCCGGCTCGACAACATCAAAATCGACGCCGACAGTCCGGTGGGCTGGAAGACCCGCATCACGCCCGACCTCGTCCGTACGCTCGAACCCGAAAAGGAAGCCGCCGTGCACATCGCCATCCTCCCGCCCGAAAACAGCGGCGTCGGCGCGCAGGAAGTCAAAATCAAAACCGAAGCCCTGGCCGACAACCGCAAGGTGGACACCGAGGACAAAACCATCCGCATACAGATGAACGCCCGGACGTCCGTTGCCGGCGTCGTGATACTGCTCCTGCTGCTCGTCGGCGTGGTCGGCGGGTTAGTCTGGTTCGGCATCCGGCTGAGCCGCAGATAAACAGATCAAACGAAATAATGAATCATCAACCAATTTAGAATATGTTACAGGCAATCAATTTAACAAAACGTTACGAGGACGGGCAGCTGGCGCTGGACGCCCTGAATCTCGAAATCCGGTCGGGAGAGATTTTCTTCCTGCTCGGAGCCAACGGCGCCGGCAAAACGACGGCCATCAACCTTTTCCTCAACTTCATCGAACCCACGTCGGGACAAATCCTGATTGACGGTATCGACGTCGTGAAGAACCCGCTGGAGACGAAACGGCACCTCTCGTATGTGTCCGAAAACGTGATGCTGTACGGTAATTTCACCGCGCGGCAGAATCTCGACTTCTTTGCGAAGCTGGCCGGCAAACCGCGTCTGACGAAACAGAACTGCTACGACGTCATGCGCAACGTCGGACTGCAGGACGAAGCCTTCGAAAAGAAGCTGAAAACTTTCTCGAAAGGGATGCGCCAGAAGGTAGGACTGGCGATTGCGATGATCAAGGACGCGCCCAACATCCTGCTCGACGAGCCGACCTCGGGCCTCGACCCCAAATCGGCCGCCGAACTGATGCAGATGCTCATGAAACTGCGCAAGCAGGGCAAAGCCATTCTGATGTGCACGCACGACATCTTCCGCGCCAAGGCCGTTGCCGACCGCGTGGGCATCATGAAGGAAGGCCGCCTGGTGATGCTCCGTACCCGCGAACAGTTCCTGCTCGACGACCTCGAACGCATCTACCTCGACTACATGCAGGAGGCCGTAATGTATGCCGAACCGGTTGTTTAAACCCTTCATTCCACGTTAAGACTATGATTTGGCTGATTGCTAAAAAAGAATTTCGAAACAGCATCGTAACGCCCGGATTCATTGTGGGCCTGCTGTTGTGTCTGGCGCTGATACCCTACACGGTGTATACCGGCATCCGGACGTATGCGAACCGCCTCGCCCAGTACGAGGTGGATGTGAAAGAAGCGGCAAAAATATATGACGATGCGCCAACATTCTGGTCGGTCAAACCGCTGCCGGTGAAGCCCGTTTCGCCCTTAAGCATTTTCTGCAGGGGCATCTCGGAGCAGACCGGCTCGAAGATACAGCTCGACCGCAAGGAGAAGCCGGTGTTCTCGACCGGCATCGTCTCGCTGAACGAAAACCCGTTCATGAGCAACTCCATGTCGATCGACTTCACGTCGGCGCTTGCCATGCTGCTCTCGCTGCTGGGCGTGCTGTTTTCCTACGACATGCTTTCCCGCGAAAAGGAACAGGGCACCCTCCGGCTGGTGCTCAGCCATCCGGTCAGCCGTTCCGCCTTCTTCCTCGGCAAGACGGCCGGCGTCTTCCTTACGCTGCTGCCCATTTTGATCATCTGCTTTCTGGCGATCCTGCTGATCATACAGTTTTCGCCCGCGGTACGGTTTTCGGCAGACGAGTACGGACGCATGGCCGTCCTGCTGCTCCTGAGTCTGATATACTTCGGTTTCTTCGTCTTTCTGGGCGGTTTCATCTCGAGCCGCACCCAAAGTTCAACGGCCAGCATCGTACTGAACCTGTTTATCTGGTGTTTCCTCCTCTTCCTGCTGCCCAACGCCGCCGCATGGCTCGGCAAAAACATCATTCCGACGGAGGATTACAAACAGATGCAGTATAATATCGCCGAAATCGACAGACACTGGCGGGAGGTACAGTCGAAAGAAGTGGAGGAAATCCTGAAAAACGAAAACCTGCAAAGCGGAGGAATGTACTTTTGTATGGGCGGGGACTGGGACGGTTATCATAACATCAATTTCACTCCCCGGCCGGTGATGGCATACGAACGTCGCAAGAAAGAACTTGCCAACCCCATTCTGCTTGATAACTGCGCAAAGAAGTGGGCGATTCAGTCCGTCTACCTGCAACAGGTCTGCCGTCAGGAACTGGCCATGCGATACCTCTCGAGCCTGTCGCCCGCCGGCATCTTCCGGCATGTCTCGGCAGCGCTTTGCCGCACGGGCGTGGACAGCGAAATGCAGTTCATGAATCAGGCAAGGCAGTTTCAGGACCTGTTTTTCGGATACTATCTGCAAAACGGCATTTTCTCCTCGTATGCCTATTTTACTTCGCAGGACGAAAACACATTTCCCGAAAA
>JAISMO010000046.1 GCA_031276675.1 Tannerella sp. | reverse complement strand
CATCCGTCAAAGCCATTTCATTTTTGCTTTGGCTCACATTCAATGCAGCAACAACTGCAATTACTACAACGGCAATGCCGTATAAAATTCTCTTTTTCATTTCATAAAAACTTTAATTTATTTCTGATTTATTTGTTTTGTGGCTGTCTCTATCCTTTCAAGAACCGAAACCCGCTCGGATTTCAAATTAATGCCGTACTTTTGCACACCAACCTTTCCGTTTATATATTCGACATTCGGGCAAGGTTTCCCTTCCTGCCCTTTTACAGGACATTCCCACTGACAATCAGTTTAATCATACGTTCGCAACTACATTTTACCGTTGTGGTTGAATACCTGTACCTGAAATGTCAAATCATCCCAAAGGGCATCCTTTTCTGCCCGCTTGTTACTCATGGAAAGTTAAGGAGCCTCTTACTGGCATCCGGTTTATTTTCTGCCCGGTAACATTCATTTACTGTCGCACTGCACGACGGTTGGTCGCTACCTGCCCCCGCAGGGGACTTGCAGCACCAAATAATTAACCGTGCACGGCTCACAATACAACTTCGCGAAGGCCGCTTTGAACCTTCACGAAGCTGTGTGAATCCGTTCGGACCGCCGAGTCCCCTATAGATAGGGAATCCGGCGGTTGGTCCGTTCAGTAGGTATGTTCGCTGTCTTCCATTTCCCTGGTGTCTATCTTGCGCAGATCCAGGGCTCTCCATGCGTAGAAGATATACGCCAGTACGAATGGTATCAATACGGACACGACGCTCATGGCTTTCAGTGTAAACAGGCTGGAACTGCTATTCTCGATCGTGAGCGAACTTTGCAGGTCGGCCAGCGAAGGATAGTAGGCCGTATCGTTCCATCCGGCGCAAAGCAGCAATGCCAGTACCGTCAATACCGTACCTGTTCCGGCAAACCAGATGCCCTTCGTCCATGCGGATGAAAGAATCGTCCGGATGATGCCGAAAAGCACGCCCGCCACGCCTGTCAACAGCACGGCCAGCACGATCGGCATCTCAAACAGATTCATGAAGTATTTGAAGGGTTGCAGGAAGACTTTCTTTTCCTCCGTGGACGGGTCTATGGCAAAACCATCCTGAAGCAGCCAGTGTACAAGGAAGGTCAGAAAAAATACCAGAAACAGAGCGGTCTCGATAATTAACTGTTTAGCGGAGCGCGTCCGGATGTTGTCCTCGTTGATGTTGTTGATGAAATACAGCAACGCCAGGATGCGGGCCAGGAAAAATACGGCCAGTCCCAGGAGCAAATTCCAGAGGTTCAGCGCCGCTTCCAGACCGTGCAGTTGCAGGCCGTGGTAAGGCGCCCAGTACGAAATAACCGGCATTCCCAGGTCCGTCAGATTGGTTTTGTTCACAACGAAGTTGGCACCGTTAAAGAACGTGCCTACCGCCGTACCGATCAGTACCGGGCCTAAAATACCGTTCAGTATCAGGAAGACCTGATACGTTTTCCGTCCCAGTAAATTGCCCTTCTTTGCCTGGTATTCATACGAAACTGCCTGCAGTACGAAACACAGCAGAATCAAAATCCAGACCCAGTAAGCGCCTCCGAAACTGGTGGAATAGAAGAGCGGGAAGGAAGCAAAAAACGCGCCGCCAAAGGTGACCAGCGTCGTAAAAGTGAATTCCCATTTGCGCCCCACGGAGTTGAGCAGCGCCTTTTGCTGCAATTCCGTTTTGCCGATTGTGAAGAGCAGCGACTGTCCGCCCTGTACGAACAGCAGAAATACCAGCAGCGCGCCCAGCAGAGACACCAGAAACCACCAGTAGTGTTGTAAGATAGATACAGTATCCATGATGTTTTATAGTTGAATGATTATTATTCGCCGGCCATCTGAGGGCCTTCCTTAATGGTCTTTACCATAATCCCCAGTTCTGCAATCAGCAGCACCGTAAACAGAATAAGGAAGATAAAGAAAGTCACCTGTACGGAAGAGGTATCCAGTCGGGAGACCGCTGCCGTCACGGGCAGGATATCCTGAATGGCCCACGGCTGACGTCCTACTTCGGCCACTACCCATCCCGCCTGCGAAGCAATGTAGACCAGCGGAATGGACCAGAGCGAAACGAATTGCAGCCAGCGTTTGTGTTCAAACCTGTTTCTGTACGACAGAACAGTCACTGCGATAAAGAGCAGGATAAAGAATCCGCCCAGGATGACCATCACCCGAAAAGCGTAAAAAGTCAGGCCGATTGACGGAATCAGGTCTTCAGGATTCTTAATATAGCCGTAACCGAAATACTTGAAATTTTCGTTCAGCAATGCCAGATGTGCTTTGGCCGCACTGTCATCCCGATTTTTCCTTGCCGTACGGTAATCGGCCAGCGCCTTGATGGCTGTCTGTCCGCGGAGGATTTTCTCCCGGGCCGAAAGGGCCGTTGCGCCGGAAGACGTCCTGTAGCCTCCTTCAATCAGGTTCGTAATGCCCGGTACATAGCCGTTGAGGTCGCGTTCGGCAAAAAACGACAGCATGTTGGGTATATCCACCTTGAAAAGGAACGGGTCTGTGCCGTCGCTGTAGCTTTCCTTGGCCGGATTCAGTACGCCGATACCGACCAGACCGACTCCCTTGCCGCCTTCGTAAAGCCCTTCCATGGCAGCTAATTTCATCGGTTGCTTTTGCGCCACCTGATAAGCGGAACCGTCGCCCGTCCACAGCGTCAGCAACGATGCGGCCAGCCCGAAAACGGATGCCACTTTGATGCTGCGCAAAGCAAAGGCCGTATGCCTTTTCTTCAACAGATACCAGCTGGAAATGCCGATGACCGCCATGCCGCCCACCATCCATCCGGAAAGCACCGTATGGAAAAACTTGTTGATCGCCACCGGAGAAAGCGCAACGGCAAAGAAATCCGTCATTTCGTTACGCATGGTATCCGGATTGAATTGCATCCCTGTGGGATACTGCATCCAGGCGTTCGCAACCAGAATCCACAGTGCGGAGAGCGTTGCACCGGCAATGGTCAGCCAGGTCGATGCCAGATGAAATCCCTTGCTCACCTTGTTCCAGCCGAAGAACATCACCGCGATGAACGTCGCTTCCATGAAGAACGCCACGACCCCTTCGATGGCCAGCGGCGCGCCAAAAATATCACCTACGAACCAACTGTAATTAGACCAGTTCGTTCCAAACTCAAACTCCAGGATTAAACCTGTTGCCACACCAATCGCAAAATTGATTCCGAACACTTTCATCCAAAACTGGGCGGTCGTTTTCCAATATTCTTTCCCCGTTTTGTAATAAATGGTTTCCATGATGGCTTGAATAATGCCAAGCCCCAGTGTCAGCGGAACAAAAAGCCAGTGGTAAATGGCCGTCAGGGCAAATTGAGCCCGCGACCAATCAATCAGAGAATTGTCAATACTTGCAATCATATTCATATAGTTTTTAAGGAATAATAGCTCTCTTCACCAATTCGGATGAAACGTATTCCTCTTTCTCGGCACGGGTATCGAACTGTCCCAAAAAACGAGGAAAAAAAACAGGCTTCAGCAGACAAAACATGATGACGAGTTTGAGCAGAATAATGCACCACAGTGTTTTTCCCACTGTCATATTCCGGAAACCGTCCACGTAAAAACGGAAAACCTTCCACAGTACAGATTCTTTTTTCATGACTTTTATCTAAAAATACAACTCTGTTACTTATTTCATTCTCATTATCTTTTTACATTCCAACCGGTGCATCGCGCCTGTTTTCCTGCATATACTTTTTTATTTTCGTCGCAAATATAAACAGAAAAAATATTCCTCCATGTATATTTCCGGCTAATTCTTTTTGGGAGGCGCTTTCATCATGTCCGGCTGAAATCCGCACCGTGCATTTTTCTTTCATACGGCCCTGATTTTGCGCGAATAAGCCTGTGATCTGTTTATTGAATCCTGCATAACGTGAGTTCGACCCGAGCGATCTTCCGTAAAGCGCTCCTGTCCACGATATCCATAAAGCCGCTGATTTTCCGGACACGTTCCATTTTCCACGCTCCTCTTTTCATTCTCGTCTGCCTTTTTGTCGCTAAAAGCGCGATTGTTGTCAGTAAAAGCGAGGATTTCCTCACTCAAGCGAGGAAATCCTCGCTCCGAGCGGAAAATTCCTCACTCGGAGCGAGAAATTCTTCGCTCGGAGCGAAGACGGCCTCGCCTGAGTGAAGACGGCCTCGCTCGGAGCAAAGAGCTTGTCGGTAAAAGCGAAAAAGACCCCGCTCGAAGCGAGGAATTTCATGCAGGGAGAAGGAAAATCCCCGCTCACGCGGTCAAAAACGGCTTCGGGTACGGAGAAACAGGCTTGCTCCGCTGTTCGAATATCAGCGTTTATATGAACAGCCTGTCTCTTTTCCCGATTTTGCCTTTTATCTTACATCGAACTCACGTTGAATACATGTTTTCCCGAACCGACTTCCGCAATGACGAAGTCTCCGTTCACGTTTCCTTTTTGAGGCGTGTCGTCTACCGTCAGACGGTATTTCTTCGACACTTTGGGCAACCATACTTCTGCCGTTGCATTGGCCGGGATGTCGACCTCCAGCACAAAAGTCCGGCCCGGCGTGTTGACGAACGATGCGCGGATGTCGCCGCGGATGGAAGGTATCCGGATCTCGGCCTGCCGGAGCGTCGCCGGCTGGGGTTTGATGCGTATTCTGGCAAAACCCGGTTCGACGGGTTCGATGCCCATCAGCTTGCGGGCAATCAGGTTGAGCGCGGCCGCGCCCCAGATATGATTCCAGTCCTGATTGGGCTTGTATTTGTTGTCCCATGCCTCCAGCGAAATGGTGGAGCCGGCACGGATCATGTTGTACCAGCTGCGTTCTCCGGTCGAAGTGAGCAGTTGCAGGCCGTAAGCGGCGTCATGCGCATCGTATATGGCGTCGAGCAGGAACTGCGAACCGTAGACGCTGCACGCAAGTCCCCGCGTGCGTATGTATGCGGTGACTGATTTTGTCTGTTTGGGGGACGGGATGCCGAAGGCCAGCGGAAACATGTTGGCATGAAGCGAACTGTGGTCCGTACCGATTCCGTCGACATAACAGCCTTTTTTGGGGTCGAAGAGCAGGCGGTTGATCCGTTCCTTTACCCGTTGCGCTTCTCCGGCATACAGCGCTTCGTCCGCTGCATTTCCCAGCGCCCCGGCGATCCGGCTGAGCAGGCGCAGGGCTTCGCAGTGGTAGGCATTGACGACCGTGTTGTAGTCGGTGAAGACGAAGCCGTCCGTTTCGCCCGGTTCATTCTTTTCCAGTCCGAGGATACCCTGCTGCGGCCAGTCGACAATGTCTCTGAAACTGCCGCTGCCCCTGAAGTGAATTGCCCGCAGCAGTTCGGGTGTCGCTTTGCCTGTCCGGGAGCTGATCAGGCCGTTGCTTTCCTTCAGTGCGAGCAGGCTTTTGGCTTTCAGATCGTCGTAGAAGCGTTGCAGCGATACCCGGTTACCGGTATACAGGTAATCCGTCCACGCCATCAGTACCGACTGAATGATCCATTCCGTCGGCCAGGTAGGGACGCGAATCAGGTATTCATGGCTGTAGCGGGCAATGGCGAATTCGCGGTCGGCCGTGTAGTGACACAGCTGGTTAATCAGCGCATCGGCCTCGTAAGGGATGCGTTCGCGGTCGCCGTCCACATATACGCCTGCAAAAGAGGTGGCTTTGACGGAATATTTGCAGAGTTCCCAGATTTGATTCAGCACGGTGTCGGAGGAATGGAAGCTGGCGGCCGTTTCATTGAACGGATAATGCACCGTTTGCCGTACGACCTGTAGTGGCCGGGCGTTTTCCAGTTCGCAATAGCGGAAAGGCATTACCTCGCCGGTGTAGTCCGGCATAAATATTGGCCTGACGGCGTTTGTATCGGCCTTCACATGCGTATTCTGTCGGTCCGGGCGTATCTTGACAAGATAGGTATGCGTGCCGGCCGAAAGTGGCAGGCGGTATTCGGCATACCGGACCGTGCCGGGCGGCCGACGGTCTATCCGGCCCTCCCTGAGCGTTTCACCCAGCCGGATGATGGCCGTATCCGTTTCTTTGTCGGATGACAGGGTCAGTTTCAGCCGTCCGAAAGCGTCTTTTCCAAAATCAATCAGCGCCTGGCCATTGCCTGTGGAAGTGATGTGGACGGGATATTCGTCGGTGACCTGCAGGGGATAGCGCGCTGTTTCACCGTCCAGCCGTGCGGCGGTGATAAAACTGCGCACCTGCGAATATGGACTTTCCACACCGTGACTGTCCCACGTCTTCACTTTCCAGTAATAGACGGTGGAGGGGCGCAAGGGTTCGCCTCCGTAAGGCACGGCTGTGGAATTGTCGCTTTCCGTGCGGCCGCTGTCCCACAGGTCGGCTCTGTCTTCGGCCAGCAAATCCGGCGAGGATGCGACCAGAATGCGACAGGCGGTCTGCAACGTATTCGGACGGTCGCTGTTGACGACCCATCCGAGTAAAGGCCTGGCATTACGGATTTCCGTCCGCTGACAGCGTTCGACGGCCGTACCGAGTTCCCCCAGCGAAAGACTGCTCGGATAGCCGTCAAGAAACACCCGGTCGGTGTGTTCCAGCAAATCGGTTGTCAGGCGGGATGGAGACTGGGCATGGCACAGCCCGGCTCCGAGAAGTAATACGATATAAAAAAACTGTTTCATTGTTCTTTGATTTTTTATGAACGGCAAATATAGCCATTTCCGCTTAAGGCAGGCTCAATCCATAAGCATAATCATCATTCCGGACTGAGGCCGCATAAATCCCGGCCGGACATGCCGTCAGTTCGACGGCTCCGGTTTTTCCAGGAGGTTTCTCAGTTGCCTGATGCCGTCCGATGCTCCGGAACGAATCACGTGGATATCCTTACGGCCGGTTTTCACTTCGCCGGGGTCAACCAGGTAGACGGGTGCCCCGCGGCGGACGTAATTCAGCAATCCTGCCGCGGGATACACGTTCAGCGAGGTGCCGATGACGGCGAAAATATCGGCGGACAAGACCCATTCAATGGCCGGATCTATCATGGGAACCGGCTCTCCGAACCAGACGATGAACGGCCGCAGCTGATTCCCGTAAGGGTCTTTATCGCCCAAATGCAAATCCGGATTTTCCGGCGGAATATCATAGGCTGTGTTGACGTCGCATACGGAACAGGATTTCATCAATTCGCCGTGCAGATGAATCACCTGCGAGCTTCCGGCGCGTTCGTGCAGATTGTCGATATTCTGCGTGACGATGCGCACATCAAAAGATTTCTCCAGTTCTGCCAGACCGTAATGTCCCGCGTTGGGCGCGGTATCCAGCAACTGCCGGCGGCGCCGGTTGTAGAAGTCCAGCACAAGTTCCGGATTGGCGATAAAGCCTTCGGGCGTCGCTACGTCTTCTACCCGGTAATTGTTCCACAGCCCGTTGGAATCGCGGAAGGTGGCAAGCCCGCTCTCGGCGCTCATGCCCGCACCGCTGAGCACTGTCAGTTTTTTCTTCATACGCTTTGCTTTTAAACATTCTTTCTTCCGAATGGCCTCATTGCCGCGTGCAGTATGTGCCTGCACCTGTCGGCAGCAGGCCTATTTCCCGATATATTGATCATATTTCCCGTCCTTTATCACGTCCTTTACCGCTTCCAGATAGCCGAAACCGTATTTCATGTCGGGCAGCAGGTAACTGCCTTCCACCCATTCATTCCACGCATTGATGGTAATCAGTCCGGGCTGTTCGGGATGGCGGTCTGCGTATTCCTTTGCTTTCAGGAGCAGCATGGCAAAACTTTCGGGTGTATTGTTATAGTGTACCACATCGCGGATGCCCTTTGCGGGGAAGCGGGGCGTGTCGTCCCAGCCGACCGATACGCAGGGGAAAAGCGGAACGTTCAGTATGGAGTCCATCTGTTCCCGTATCTGGATGGAACGGGTTGCATAGACGGTGTAGTCTTCATGAATCCCTCCCATATTATACATGGCTACACTGTTAAATCCCATGAGTTTTACGCTTTCGGAAAACCGTTCGGCCGCCTCTTTCGACAGCATGGAGCCTCCGCCTTGATTCCACTGGATATGCAGCCCCGGAAAACCGGCTTTTTTCACCTCTTCCCGGAAATAATCAAGCGCCCGGCGGGTTTCTTCCACCTTGCCCCCGAAACTTTCCAGCAATTTGTCGACGCTGAAGATGGAAAACACCGGCATTCCGTCAATTTTGAAATAGTTGGGCTGTTTGAAATACCGGTGGATGACCCGATCCACGATGATTTTGTAATCATCCCAGTCTACCGCTGCATTCCACAAAAGCGACGTATCGTCTCCATACCGGTGGACATTCCAATAGTTCCGTCTTACATCATGGTTTGCCCACATGATATAGAACTGCATTTCCGCATTGTTGCGGGCTTTGAGAAAACCGTTGTCGAGTGCGTTTTCCAGAAACGGGCCGCCGTCATACCAGTACCAGTCGTAAACAAAGACATTGACTCCATGTGCAGTTGCAAGGTCAATCCATTTTTCCACCACTTTCGGATCGTCATCCATTTCATAGCCCCACAGAGGCGCCCGCGGCTGATAGTGTCCTTCAAAACGCGGATTCCCTTTCCGAATCACTTCCCATTCGCCCGTTCCCTCAGGCCACAGGGCATTCCGGCTCATCTCTTCATCGTGACACGAGGGCCAGATATAGGCCGCCACGTAATAGTTGTTTTTCGCAACCTCCGTTGCCGGTTCTTCTTTTGGAAGTTGCCGACAGGAGGTTGCCGACAGGAATAATATACAAAATCCCGACAGAATCACATTCTTTTTCATCATGCATCTTTTTTGTGTCAATAATATTAATGTAACAATTGAGCCGTAAAGATAAACATAATTCATAATCAGCCTGAGAAAAGGCAAAAAGAACAGGAAAAGAGCCTGTTTCCCAAAACCTGTTCGAGAGGCTCTTTTTATCCTTTGCTTTCTTGAAAATGAAAAATCCGTTTGCGGAAATGAAATGTAAAGCGGTATTCGTCAGGGATCGGGTATCGCGAGCGTTTGAAATTCACCCTGAGAAGAGATAAACAAAAAGAGGAGGTAAGTTTCAGTTACATCCTCTCTTTTTACCGTATTCATTCATCCGTCAGTTCATGACGTAAGAACAAAATTCCTGCGACAGTTTCGGTTCGAAGCGGTAGGCACGCGCAAACTGGTAAAGCAGTCTTATCGTTTCCTTCCGTGGGCCGAAAACAGGTTTCACCTCCTGTTCTTTCTCGCTGTTTTTTTCTTCACGGGTCATCCTCCGGGTAAAAAATTTCTTCATAGGCTTCTGGTTTTGAGTTTATGCAGGAAAAACGCCGCCGGATAAAAGTTATTGCCTCCGGTTTGGTTTTTTTTTCTGAAACCGTCTCTTTTTGGGGGCATTGGGAAGATTGGGCAGGGGAGGATGAGTTTGTGCGGAAAGCAAATTTCGCCTTGAGGCCGGTATTTTTCGCGATAGGATAAATTAAGTTGGATGTTTTGCAGTTGATTTGTAGATTTGTGGGTGAAAAAGAGGAAATCTTTCATTAATCAATAAATAAAAACAGGATGAAACGTCGTGATTTTTTGAAAAACAGTGTGATTGCAGGTGCAGGCGCTGCCTTTGCGCTGAATTTTGAGGGTTTGCAGGCAGCCCTGGCCGGCCGCACCGTTGCTGTGGAAAGCGTCCCGGAACTGGTTGCCGTGATGGGGGGCGAGCCGGAAGACATGCTTGAAAAGGCGCTGGCCGAACTGGGCGGAATCGGAAAGTTTGTCGGGAAAGGACAGAAAGTGGTTATCAAACCGAATATCGGCTGGGACCGCACGCCCGAAATGGGGGCCAATACCAATCCGAAACTGATCGGAGCGCTGGTGAAGAAGTGTCTGGCTGCGGGAGCACAGAAAGTGAGCGTCTTTGATCATACGTGCGACAACTGGCAGAAATGTTATGCCTCAAGCGGTATTGAGGCGGCCGTCAGGGCGGCCGGCGGAACGATGCTTCCCGCCAACGACGAACGTTACTACAGCAGGGAAGTGGCGCTGCCGGCGGGCGTCACCCTGAAAAACGCCAAAATTCATGACGCCCTGATGGAGGCGGACCTCTGGTTTAACGTGCCGGTACTGAAAAATCATGGCGGCGCCAAGTTGTCGTGCGCAATGAAAAACTATATGGGGATCGTCTGGGATCGCCGCATCTTCCATCAGAATGATCTCCAGCAATGCATTGCCGACGTCTGTACGTGGCCCGGGAAACCGGCGCTGAACATCGTGGATGCCTACCGGATCATGCATCAGAACGGGCCGCAGGGCAAAAGCGCTTCCGACGTGTCTACCGCCAAATCTCTGATTGTCTCGACGGACATTGTGGCGGCCGATACGGCGGCGCTGCGTTTTTTCAATCAGGTAAAAAAACTGGACTTCCATGCCGTCGGACACATCGGGAAAGGAGAAAAGCTCAAGCTGGGAACGGCCGACCTTGACAAAATCGGAATCAAACGTATCAGGTTATAAATGAAAAAGCTTCATTTGCTGAAAGGATTGCGGGTAGTGCTCGCCATCCTTTTTTTCTTGCCGATACTGCTTTTTTTTGTGGACATCAGGGGTGAACTGCCCGGTCAACTCCACCTGCCGGCACGTCTCCAGCTGCTTCCGGCCCTGCTGGACGCCATGAACGGTTTCTTTCTCTTCTGGCTGGCGTGGACGCTCGTCTTCGGCCGTACCTACTGTTCGGTGATCTGTCCGGCCGGCATATTGCAGGATGTGATCAACCGGATTTTTTGCATCGGAAAAAAAAAGAAAAAAGGCGTCCTCCGCTTCCGTTACCATACGCCGTCGAACGTGTTTCGCTACGTATTCGCTGTGGTCACGTTCGGACTGGCCGTTTTCGGCGTGGCGGAACTTTTCACTCTGTTCGACCCTTACAGCAATTTCGGACGCATCGCCGCCAACCTGTTCCGCCCCGTCGTGCAGGCGGGAAACAACCTGCTGGCCGACGGACTGCATCAAACGGGATATGACTCGCTTTATCACGTTCCCGTCGCTTCCGTGACAGTTGCTTCGCTGACGGCAGCCGTCACCGCACTGCTCCTGTTTGTCGTGACGGTTGTTTTTCGCGGACGCTATTTCTGCAATACCCTGTGTCCGGTCGGCGCACTGTTGAGCGTCGTGTCGCGCTGTTCGATTTTCCGCATCGTCTTCGATGAAAAAGCCTGCCTCCGCTGCCGATCGTGCGAATATGCCTGCAAGGCCGAAGCCATCCACCCGCAAGCCATGAAAGTCGACATGTCGCGATGTGTCGGTTGTTTCAACTGCCTCTCGTCGTGCAGGCAGAACGCGCTGTCATACCGGCTGGCGCCGCTTGTAAAAAAAGCGCTGCCGGTTGCCGGAGCGCTGCCGGAGCGCCGCCGGGAGTTTCTGGCGACAGGCATTGCCGTCGTTTCCGCTTTCCCGCTGGCCCTGGCGAAGGTGTGGCAGAAGAAAACAGGAATACCGGTCATCCCGCCCGGATCGCTGAATTTGACACATTTCAGAGACAAGTGTACCGCCTGCCACCTGTGCATTACCAAATGCCCGAGCCACGTCCTGCGTCCCGCCGGACCGGAATACGGCTTCGACTACCTGCTGAAACCCTACATGGCTTATATCGACAGTTACTGCAATTTCGAATGCGTCACCTGTTCCGAAATCTGTCCTGCGCACGCCATCCGGCCGCTGACGGTCGAGGAAAAGAAAATCACGCAAATCGGTATTGCGCGGTTTTCCGTCGACCTGTGCATTGTCCATACGGAAGAAAACGACTGCGGCGCATGTTCCGAGCATTGCCCTACGCAAGCCGTTCACATGGTTCCCTACAAGGGTACGCTGACGATTCCACAGGTTGAACCCGAGCTATGCGTCGGTTGCGGCGGCTGCGAATCCATCTGTCCGGTACGCCCCGTACGTGCCATTCTCGTCGAGGCCAACGAAACTCACCGCACGGCCGAGAAACCGGAGGAAGAAGAGGCTTTGGACATCCACATAGACGAATTCGGATTTTAAGAACCATGCATGCATTCCGGTGCATGGAAATGCTTTCATGCACCGAAGCGTGTAAAAAAAGGACAGGGATAAACCGCCTTTCGAACTAATAACCGGGAGTCAAAACCGGTATGAGGTGTTGGTATTTGCAGGAAAAGAAAGCAGCAAAATCCGCTCAAATATACAATAAAACATAAAAATTATCCCGGCGCCTGTTGTCGGAATGGTGCGTGCAATTATTTTGGTATTTTTGCGAGAAATTTGATGGTCATTCATGTGAAATACATTTCGAATTGCCATGTATATTACCAAAACCTTATTATTTTGACAAAATGAAAAAAGTAGAAGCAATTATTCGCAAGACTAAATTCGATGAAGTCAAGGAGGCGCTTTTGGACGCCGACATCGAATGGTTCTCTTATTATGATGTGCGCGGAATCGGCAAGACACGGCAGGAACGGATTTACCGCGGAGTGGTGTATGACACCAGTTATATTGAACGGACGCTGCTCACCATTGTGGTGCGCGACGTCAACGTGGAGCGTACGGTAGAGGCGATTCTGAAGACCGCCCGAACCGGTGAAATCGGCGACGGACGTATTTTTATTTCTCCGGTGGACGATTCCGTGCGGATACGTACCGGGGAGCGGGGAGATATCTCATTGTATGATGCAGATAAAAAGTGATGCAAGCCATGTTGTTTTACTGCTAAATTTTGCAACTCATGAAAAGTAAATGGATTTATTTCACCGGATGGTTGTTTTTGTTGCTGACGGCGCCGGCCGGACTGGCGGCGCAGGAGGTATCAAGTAACGCGGCGGTACCGGACAGCGGAAACACGGCATGGATGATTGTCGCCACCATTCTGGTGATGTTCATGACCATCCCGGGGCTGGCTTTGTTCTACGGCGGACTGGTACGCCAGAAAAACCTGCTGAGTATCATCATGCAATGTCTTGTACTGGCCGGCGTCATCTCCGTGCTTTGGTTTGCCTTCGGCTACAGCTGGGTGTTTGGCACCGCTTTCATGCAGGACGGCAATCCGCTGGGATTCTTTATCGGCGGATTTGACAAGCTGTTTTTGCACGGAATCGGTCTGAATACCCTGTTCGGCCCGAACATCCCCGAAACTCTTTTTGCCCTGTTCCAGTGCATGTTTGCCATCATCACACCGGCGCTGATTATCGGCGCCTTTGCCGAAAGGGTCAAGTTTTCCGGGTATTTGCTGTTTATTATCCTGTGGTCGATCATCGTATACAATCCACTGGCACACTGGGTATGGGGTGGCGGATGGTTACAGACCATGGGTGCAATTGACTTTGCCGGCGGTACCGTGGTGCATGTCAACGCCGGTATTTCGGCCCTGGTAATGGCCATCCTGATAGGAAAAAGGAAGGATTACACGCCCGGACGCCCCACTGCACCTCACAATGTGGCGTTCGTCTTTCTCGGCGCCGGTTTCCTGTGGTTAGGGTGGTTCGGATTCAACGCCGGGAGCGGACTGGCCGCCGACGGACTGGCCGCCAATGCCTTCCTTGTGACGCACATGGCTACGGCTGTGGCTGTCGTGGTCTGGATTGTGATTGACTGGATACGGAACAAAAAACCGACGATCGTCGGCGCCAGCACAGCAGCCGTGACCGGACTGGTAGCCATTACGCCGGCTGCCGGAACCGTCGACATCCTGGGGGCTATGATTATTGGAGCGACTTCCTCGATTGTCTGCTTCTTCATGGTGGCCGTGGTAAAGGAAAAACTCGGATACGACGATTCGCTGGATGCGTTCGGCGTGCACGGCGTAGGCGGGATCATCGGCTCCCTCCTGACGGGTGTTTTTGCCACGCGGATGATTTCCGGCCCGGAAGGGCCGCAGGGCGCGCTGTTCGGCGACTGGAACCAGCTCTGGATTCAATTTGCGGCAACGATCGTCACGGTTTTGTACAGCGCTGTTTTCACTGCCGTTCTGTTCTTTCTTGTGGATAAAACAGTGGGCGTACGGGTATCGCCGCGCGTGGAAGAAGAAGGGCTGGATGTTTATGAACACGGCGAAACAGCCTATAATTAAGGATTCAATGATTTGAAAAACCGTAACTGTTCAGCCATGCAAAAAAAATCGAAATTGAAGAA
>JAISMO010000041.1 GCA_031276675.1 Tannerella sp. | reverse complement strand
GCACTGGTGTGGGGTACACACCAAGCACTGGTGTGAGGTACACACCAAGCACTGGTGTGAGGTACACACCAAGCACTGGTGTGAGGTACACACCAAGTACTGGTGTGGGGTACACACCAACGCTGGTGTGAGGTACACACTAAAAAAGCGCAGAAACGAAAATCATTTGTTCCTGCGCTTATCTTTATTTAAGACAGCGTGTTTTGCGTGAACCGGCGCATCACTTTATATGCCGTGCCTGCACTGCCGGTGAAGAACAGGCCGACTGCATCCGTGTGGTCGGGAGCGATTTTGATTTTAGCGCCTGCGATAATCACACCGTCGCCCGGAGTGAAGGCGCCATCCGGTCAGCCCGCCGTTTCCCGGAGGACGCCCTTTGTCCGCTCTTCCCGCCACGTCAGTCAACCGGCACTTTCAGGCTTTCGCCGTCGGCAAGTATTATAATGTATAGGCCTTTCGGGAGACGGAGGCCGCTGAGGGCCGCCGTGCCTGCCTGAACATGGCCTTCGTACAGCTTCGCGCCGGAAAGGGAATAAACCGCCACCTGCTGCGGACGCCCGCTATGGACATGGATCAGGCCGTTATGCGACCAGGCCTGCGACGGGGAAACATCGATCACTTCGCTGGCGACGCCCCAGCGGTTCAGCCGGGCGGGGACGGTGATGGCCGGTTCGACGATCGACTCGCCGCCGGGCGTCTCAAACTGGATGCTGTGCACGGTAATATCATACGTGCCGCGCTTCACCTCTCCGTCCACCGTGTAGGCAACATGCGCCAGCGTTTTGCCCGCTTCGCCGGAAAGTAAGGCCGCGCTGCGCGTATCCTTCGGCTTGACTGTGAACAGCCACGAATTATCCTCCTGTTTGGTGATTCCCAGTACAAAGTCGTTGAAGCCTGTAGTCAGTGCGGAATTGTCTTTGTCCAGCGAGAATCCGTCGGGCAGCCTGACAACAAACGAACCGGCGGCAATGGAATCCGCCGGAAGGGTGATGCGGATGTCGAAGCCGCCTTTGTCTGTGTTGCCGACAGGGTTGTTGTTGCCGGGCGTGACGCTGGAAGTATAGCTGTTGGGATAATAAACCGTATACTGGATTTGTGTCCAGCGATTACCATACCATACATAGTGGTACATGATGGATCTCTTGCCGTTGCTGTCATAGGCCATATCATATTTTTTATCCCCCACCCATTTACCGGATGCATCGGCAACATATTCTTCATGAGTGAGTATTCTGGAGGAAACACCGCCGTCCGGATAGTCCACAGGTGCATGTTTTCTGACTTTGCGCCGGAACCTGCCTGCCCGCCATGTCTGTTTTTCATAATCCCATTCCTCATACTCAAAAAGACTCATACATAAATCCCCTGCATACTTTCTTCCATCCAAATCATAGGCATATCTGACCTGTATACTTTTCGTTCCGTTGAAATACTCGTCTATGGAAACAAGCCTGTCGAATTCGTCATATTGAATATTAAACAGATCGTTTTTTCCAACTTTCAGTGAAGTCAAATTGCCCCTGTTATCCTTAACGGCAGTATATTCTACCGTACTGTCCCAAGAAACAGTCATCCAACCATCAATAGAAGGAAAAGTAAAACGTAACTCTCCTTCTTCGATTTGCACTCTAAGTTTACCTGTATAAGTCCATAAAATAACGCTTGGAACCGACTCGTCTTCTATCCACCGGTTGTTTTCCCATCTGAAACGTTTCTCGGAATAAAGATCTCCGTCCTGCATTCTAACCGTTTTATAAACGCGATCGCCGTTCAGGTTGCAGGTAATCGTACTGTCCGTTGCAACCGCAGCACGGAGTTCTGCGTTCTGCCCGGACGCAGAACTCTCGACTGCTTTCAACTCTACATACTCCTGTCCTGCTGCCGGAGCGCTCACAAAGGCAATTACTGCCCACACACTCAAAAATACCGTAAAAATCCTTTTCATGTTAATTATATATGTATTTGTTTCCGCCGAGTCCCGAAAGCGGAGTTATAAAATAGAAAAAGCGTGGGACTTTAACTTTATCTGGTTTAGAGGTCTTAGGATACCTGTACTGCAAATAAGTAAGCCCACGCCCTGAGGCGTGAGCATCGGCACTTACTCTTGCAGTTCTTGAAATTTCCTAAGTTTCTAAACCAAGAATAAAAGCTAACGCTTCAATCCAATATGTCTTTTATGTTGCGCACCGTGTACGCCATTTTTATCTTATCATCAATTCCGTTTTATCGTTTAACCCTGTCTTTTTTTACTTTGGACGCAAAGATACATAGAATAGTGAATAGTGATTAGTGAACAGTGATTAGTGGTTAGTATGAGTGGCGCGAAGCGACGCCTGTTTGCCGCGTTTCGCGCCATTCATCCTTAACTGCCAACCATTCAACCTTCACTATTCACTATTCACTAATCACTAATCACTGTTCACTGTTCACTAAGTTAACGGCTGGTGCTGCGGACGCAGGAGATCAATGACCGATTTCACCGGGTTGAACGTCTCGGGCGGCGCCTCGACAAACACCGTGTTCCAGTCGCTCATCGCGCCGTTCCACAGTCCGGGCAGTTCCAGGGCTTTCAGTTCACGGCCATCCTTGCTTTTGTGCGAGATGAAACCGGTGTTTCCGTCCACAAAGTCCGGCAGATGCCGATTCCGTCCGTCCGGGCCTTTCAGAGCGCAAACCAGGTCCACCGGATTGAAATAGGCGCTCTGTTCGAAGAGCGCTTTCTGCTGCGGATCGGCAAGGTCAATCTGCGCGCTTTCCACGATTTGCAGCGAGACCACGCCATCTTCCGCGTTCCTGACCAGAAAGGGGCCGCCGCCCGGTTCACCGGCATTGCGCACCATCCCGCACACGCGCAGCGGACGCGCCAGTTTCCGCCTGATATAGAGAATCAACTCCGCGTCTTCGAGGTATTTCATCTCCGGATTCTTGATGCACAGCCGGTCCTGGAGGAAATGAATCATTTCCTCCACCTGAGCCTGCGTATAGTCTCCGCTTTCGATCAGGCGAAGGTAGCCGAATATCCGTTCCTGCAGGCCGACCAGCAGGCCCGCAAGCGCCTTCCGGTGCATGACGGTCGGCGCCTTGAGATGGTCGGGTACCACGTTGTCGATGTTTTTGATAAATACCACGTCAGCGTCCATCCGGTTCAGGTTCCCGATCAAAGCCCCGTGACCGCCGGGACGGAACAGCAGGGAGCCGTCGGCTTCGCGGAACGGCTCGTTGTCCGCATCAACCGCAAGGGTATCGGTGTCGGGAGACTGTATGCTCCATGAAATCGTGTATTTCACGCCGAACAGCCGCTCGTACAGCGGCGCCTTTTCCTTCGCCAGCCGTTCAAACAGCGGCCGGTGTCCGGGCGAGACCGTCAGATGGATATGCACCTCTCCGGCCTGATTCGAGGCATACAGGGCGCCTTCGACCAGATGCTCCTCCAGGGCCGTGCGCGCACTTCCGGCAGCGGCGTGAAACAGGAGCAGTCCCTTGGGCAGGTGACCGTATCCCAGTCCGTCCTCTTCCAGCAGGGCCGCCGCCACCGGCTTGTAGCGTCCGGCCGCCAGCAGCGCGGGGATGTCCTGTCCTTCCTTTGCGCGGCACCGTTCGTTCAGCGCTTCGTAAAAAGCAAACCGGGAAATCTCTCCGAAAAACTGTTTTTCAAACGCCGTGGCCGGCCTTTCGTGTGGCGCCGACAGAAAGGCATACACATCCCTGAACATGCGGCTGGCAGCGCCGGAGGCCGGCACAAACTGCAGGATGGTCCGGTTCGCCGTCCGGTAAGCCTCCCAGTTTTTTATGCAGGCTTCGCGTTCCTCTTCCGTCAGGACGCAAATGCCTTTCTGCGCGGTGGCCGGCGCAACGATCTTCATATACGGAAACCCGCTCGAGAAACAGGCCAGCTGTTCCTTCAGCCGCGACTCCGGCAGCTGTTTTTCCGACAACTGTTGCCGGTCTTTTTCTGTCAACATCATGTGATAATGAAATTACAAATCTGGACAAATATATGAAAATACCCGGCAAAACGGACGACCATGTCGGGAAAAAAAGATATTTTTACCGCCACTTTTGATTGAATCAGTAAGAAATATGAGTACAGTTCCATTTTTTACGCCGGAAGAAAAGAAAACGTTTTTCTCCGTCTACCGCCGGTTGCTCTCGAACCTGTCTTCCTGCCTGGAGAAGGACGACATCCGGAAAATGAAGGCCTTGATGCGGCAGATCAACGTGAACGACTGCTACGGAGGCAGTCCGAACGGCATCAACGGTCTGCTGCAAAACGTGTCTACCGCCCTGATTGCGACGTCGGACATCGGCCTGCGGCGAACGGCCGTGATTGCCGTGTTGCTGTACGGGCCGGTGTCGAAGCAGCAGATTCCGGTCGGGGAGGTGGAAGCGGCGTTCGGCGAAGACGTTTCACTCCTGATCGGCCGGTTGCAGAAAACCTCCGCCCTTTATGCCCGCAATACGGCGCTCAATTCCGAGCATTTTCATCACCTCCTGTTTTCATTTGCCGAAGACGTGCGGGTGATTCTGATCATGATTGCCGACCGGCTCTGCCTGATGCGCGCAGGCAAGCAGCTCGGGGCCGACAGCCGCCTTCGCCTGGCTGCCGAAGTGTCGTATCTGTATGCTCCGCTGGCGCACCGGCTGGGTCTGTACAAAATCAAGAGCGAACTGGAAGACCTGTCGCTCAAATACCTCGACCCGGAGCAGTATAACAGCATCAAGACCCGGCTGAACGAGACCAAACGCTCGCGCGAGGCCTATATGGCCGAGTTTATCGAACCGGTCAGGCAGAAGCTTGAAACGGCCGGCCTGCGGTTCGACATCAAGGGGCGCACCAAATCCATTCATTCCATCAGCAGCAAACTGAAAAAGCAGCAGGTGGATTTCGAGAAAATCTACGACCTGTTCGCCATCCGCGTCATTCTCGACACGCCGCGGGAAAGGGAACGTTCGGAGTGCTGGCAGGTGTTCTCGATCATTACGGACATGTACCAGCCCAACCCCAACCGTATGCGCGACTGGATTTCCGTCCCGAAAAGCAACGGCTACGAAAGCCTGCATATCACGGTGCTCGGCCCGCGGAATCGCTGGGTAGAAGTCCAGATACGCACCCGGCGCATGGATGAAATCGCCGAACGGGGACTGGCCGCACACTGGAAATACAAGGGCGTCAGGGAAGAGCGCGGGCTGGACGAGTTCATGAACGACGTGCGCGCCATGCTCGAAACCAGGGACATGTCGCCGCTGGACGCCATGCAGACATTCAAAATGGACCTTTATCAGGACGAAATCTACGTCTTCACGCCGGGCGGCGAGCTGCTCAAGCTGGCCAGGGGCGCCACGGTGCTCGACTTTGCCTTTGCCGTTCACTCCCAGCTGGGTTGCCGGTGCGTGTCGGGCAGGGTGAACGGCAAAAACGTATCCATCCGCCACACGCTGTGCAACGGCGATTCGGTGGAAATCATCACCTCGCCCGTTCAAAAACCCAAACAGGACTGGTTGTCGTTTGTGGCCACCAGCAAGGCGCGCTCCAAGATCAAACAGGCCCTCCGCGAAGCATCGGCCAAAACGGCCGAGTATGCAAAGGAACTCTTGCAGCGGCGTTTCAGGAACCGGAAAATCGACCTCGACGAAGCCATCCTGATGCGCTACATCAAGAAAAAAGGCTTCAAGACGGTGACGGATTTCTACCTTGAAATTGCCGAAGAACGGCTGGATGTCAACCATGTCATGGAAGAATACCTGGAACTCGAACGCAGGGAAAAGGATGTCGCCGAACATCCGGAGGTGCGCAGCGCCGAACAGTTTGTCGCCCCTTCACCGACGGATGAAGCGGCCTCCGGCCCGGACGTCCTGGTCATTGACCGGAATCTGACGGGCATAGACTACAAGCTGGCCAAATGCTGCAACCCCATCTATGGCGACGCGGTGTTCGGCTTTGTCTCGACGCAGGGTATCAAGATTCACCGGATGAACTGTCCCAATGCCCGGGAAATGTTCACCCGGTTCGGCTACCGCGTCGTTCAGGCACGCTGGAGCGGAAAGACGGACGCCGGCTACAGCGTGACGCTGCGCGTCATCGGGAACGACGACATCGGCATCGTAACCAACATCACCTCCATCATTTCCAGGGAAGACAGCATGACCTTCCGGTCCATTCGCGTGGACTCCGTCGACGGGCTTTTTCAGGGCGACATCACGGTGCTGCTAAGCAACACCTCCGCCATGGAACAGCTGATACGGAAAATCAAGGGTGTCAAAGGCGTCAAACAGGTCAGCAGACTGTTTTGAGCGCGGAAGAGCACGCGGCAGGCAGATACCCGTGACGGTAACGGCCATTTTCCATTTTCAAAAAGGGAAGATTCATTTTTGGAAAAGAACAACCCGTTTGCGAAAATGGAATATCAGGCCTGAGCGTATGAAAAAGAAAAATGAATATTGGATTCATTATAAATTCTTATCATACTCATTCTTTTTTCAGTTTGAACCTTATCCCTCCCGGCCCCGCTCGCTGTGGGCCGGGAGAGAAATTCGGTTCCATTTAAAAATCGATTGTGGTCCGGCAAAAGTTACCTGTCACTAACCACTAACCACTAACCACTAATCACTATTCACTGCCATTCATTCCGCCTTGATACTGTTGATCGGGTTGGCATTGGCCGCGCGCCAGTTCTGGAAAGTGACGGTGGCGACCGTCAGCGCGAAGACGGCGGCAAAGGCGGCCGCGTAAACCCACCAG
>JAISMO010000002.1 GCA_031276675.1 Tannerella sp. | reverse complement strand
AATCCGTTCGACCTGTCGAATCCGGGAATGATCCCGTCATCCGGCAGTCCGCTCTCGTCCGGAGCGGACTGGAGCAACGCCAAAGCATCCTCCGGCTTCGACAAAGTGAACTACATCGGTGCCTTCGGCCCGAACGAAAGCAGCGCGGACAACTGGACAACCGGATGGTGCAACTTCGATCCGCAGAATACGGCATATTAGGACTATTCTTTCGATTTTCATACACCAATTTTGCGCAATTGCAGGACGAACGGAAGCTGTTCGTCCTGCAATGCTATTTTCACGCGAGTTTGATGGGAACGGACGTCGCAAAATCACTCCGCGCACGTCACTCCTGACCGTCAGTGTGCTTCCGGCGGCTGTTTCCCGACAAACACCAGCGTCGGATCCAGCGGATAGCGGCCGAAGTCCTTGCCGTAGATGGCCAGGCCGCCGTTTATGCCGTCGGGCGTTTCGAGGCGAATCCGGATGTCCTGTCCTTCGATCAGGGCAGTAAGCGGCACGGGCGTTTTGATTAAGTAGCCGCAGGAACCGGCCTCGTACAGCCGGCGGTCGTGCGGCTGGGAGAGCCAGGACAGCGCCCCGCGATGGTCGGCCGGATCGTCCGGCAGCCAGGCATCGCCGCACACCTTCCCGTTGACGTAGATTTTTACATACGAGGGGAAGGTCTGAAGGTCGGTCATCGGGTAGGCATTCCGGTTCTTCGACGGATCCATCATTCCTTTTCCGAGCATGTAATCGCCGTCGTTGTCGCTGCTTGCGCCTTCGACATCCTTGCCGTGCAGCTTTTTGGCCGAAGCTTCGAAGATCAGCGTGACGCTTTCCGCGGCGCCGATCGACAGGCCCTGCGGCCAGGGGATCGTGTATTCAAAATAACCGCTGCCGGCGCCGTTTACCTTCAGGCCGTCCAGGACGTTCCACTGCTTGCCGCTCCACTGCGCCCCGCTGAACTGCGCCGGAGGTATTGTTACTAATTGCGTTTTCCTGTCGGTGACAGGATTCTCGCCTTCCTTCACGCGAATCAGCGAGAAGTTGCGTCCCAGCACGCTGCCCTCCGCCGTTTTCAGTTCATAGCGAAGGGCGTAAAGGCCTTTCTGCGCGGGCAGTGTGACCTTCGCCGGAGCGATGGATTCGTTCATGTAGGGTTTGAAGGCTACCGGATATGTGGCGACGGCCGACAGCGATTCGTTTCCCAGCGCATCCCAGCCGGCCAGCGAGGTTTCCAGACGGAGCGCGCCGGGATTCCGACCGGTCATGAATGAGGCGAAAAGCGGAATCTCAAGCGTCTCACCGGCACGGGCCTCGCGGCACAGGTCGCCCTGAGGCGCTATGTAATATAATGTATGCAGGTCGGCGAGGGTCATGCCGGGCACAAAGGCGTCCATGCCGTCGTACTTCGGCGTGCGGTCGTAGCGCACGTAGCCGTTCCATTCGTTGATCACATCGTGATGTTCGGTGTATAGCCAGCCGGCGCACAGGGGATGCGAACGGAACTCGTTCATCATGATATGATAATCCCACGCAATATCGACGTCGCCCGTACTGCCTTCATATCCCCAGACATTCCCACATTCGCTGTTCAGCATCGGGGCACCGTCCTGCCGGTTCTCGCCGATGAAATTCCATGCGGAACCGGCATAAGTATTCTTCACTTCATTGTCGATGAGTTCCTTCCAGAGATAGCCGGGCGGATAGCTGTGCCACGTGTTCAGGTCAGTCTGTACATGGTCGCGGTTGCAGGCCGAGTTGTCCTCCACCAGACGGGTGGGGTCGAGCTTTTTGTTTTCCAGATACATCCTGCGCACCCATTCCTGCGTTTCGGGCAGGTAGGTGTTCTTGCCGTTTACCTTGGTGAACAGTCCCCATGTTTCGTTGAAGTCAACCCAGGCAAAGATGGAGGGATGATTGAAGTCGCGCTTCACCTGCTGACGCATACAGTATTCCCAGTCTTTTTGGGCGGCCTCGCAGGGTTCACCCCACCAGTTGGGGACGTCGGCCATAATCAGCAGCCCCAGCTTGTCGGCCCAGTAGAGTTTGCGGGGGATTTCCGCCTTGATGTGGATGCGGTTGCCGGTCAGTCCCAGCCGCTTGGAAAGCAGGATTTCGTCGCGCATGAAGTGATCGGACGGAAAGGTGTAGAATCCTTCCGGATGATAGGACTGGTCAAGGGTCAGCTGGAGGTAAACGGGTTTGTTGTTCAGCGCCACATACGGTTCGTCTCTTCCGGGCAGTTTGGCAACGCTGATTTTACGCTGTCCGAAATAGGCATTCACGCAATCCACCGTCCGGTCTCCCGCCAGCAGGCTGATCTCCGTTTCATACAGCCAGGGGTCGTCCGTATCCCACAGATGCTGGTTCGTCAGTTTGATTTCAAACTGCTGCGTCTTTGTTTTGAGCGCTTTGCCGCGGAGGGGAAAGACGAAGTCGGGCTGGTTACCGTTTTTGAAGCGCACCCGGATTTGCATGTTCTTTTCCGGCAGACGGTCCAGTGCGGTTTCCACTTTCACGGCAGAGCGGTCAATGTCCGGCGAGAAATGCACATAGTCCATAAAGTTCTCGCCGCGGGCTTCCAGATAAACGGTTTGCCAGATGCCGCGGGCGTCGCCGTAGCCCTGTTTACCGTACAGACGATTGTCGGCAGGCGTGTCGTCGGCGCCGATAATCAGCGTCTGCGACATGCCGAATCGCACGTGGTCCGTCAACTCAAATGCAAACGGTGTGTATCCGCCCTGATGACTCCCGAGCAGCACGCCGTCAAGCCACACTTTCGTGTCCCAGTCGCAGGCGCCGACAGTCAGGAAGATTCGCCGGCCTTTCCATGCATCCGGCACGGTAATGCTCCGTCCGTAGAAGCCGACGTCGCCGCTGTTGTCCACGCCGGAGAGTTTGGAACCCCACGGGAAAGGCACCTGTATTTTCAGGTCGAAGCCGGAGAGCTGTCCGCTGCCGATGCCCTGCTCGGCGGCGGCCCGGTTGAAGGTAAAAGACCATTCGCCGTTCAGGTTCTGCCACTCGGGGCGTTCAAAGTCGGGACGCGGATGTTCCGGCAACGGAATTTGCTGCTGCGCATGTGCGGTAGTCGCCATGCCCAGGAAGATGACAAGATGTAAAATTATTTTTTTCATGAGATGTATAATTTTTAATTCAAAGGCAAATGTACACAAAATCTCCGATTAGCGGTCAGTGGTCAGCGGTTAGTGATTAATGGTCAGTGGTTAGCGGTTGGCGGTCCGTTTGCGAAGTGCGGCAAACAGGCGCCGCTTCGC
This sequence comes from Tannerella sp., assembly GCA_031276675.1. Classification (GTDB taxonomy): domain Bacteria; phylum Bacteroidota; class Bacteroidia; order Bacteroidales; family Tannerellaceae; genus Tannerella. Next base: position 16,053 of record JAISMO010000002.1, on the reverse strand, counting down.
ACCACCAATCACTAACCACTAATCCCTAACCGCTAAAAAAATCAGCCCGCATTGTGTCATCACATGCGGATTCTTCGGTACCTTTATGGCGTAAATAATAAAATGCAAGCATATGAAGAAGATTTTTTTGATTTTGGGTATGGTGTGCTGGGCTTTCCAGTGGGGAGCCGCACAGACAAAGAATGTGGATGTTGACAACCTGTGGTTTCTGTATGCCTGCAGGGAGCATCCCACGCATCCGAGAGACCCGGTTCATTTTGCGTATGCGACACGTATCCATGCGAGCAGCTCGGCAAAAAACAATCTCCGGATGGAGGGACTGCAACAGGCGCTGCAAATCGAAGGACAGGTGTGGACGGCAGACGAAAGCGAGGCGCAGATGCTGCTGGAAGTGACGCTGGGCGACGTGGTCATCAAAAGCAGCGACGTGAACGAGCGCAAAGCGGAGGTGAAGGACAGGGCGGGCAAGGTGACCGCCACGAATTATTACTACACGGCGGTGGTGGTCTATACCTTTGAAGCCTCCTGCCGGATTCTGGCCGGCGACGAAGAGGTGACGAAAGGCACCTTCTTCTCGCGTTCAAGCAATCAGATCTATACCTCGGAAGAATATACGAACCGCAAAAGCGCCTCCGACTACTGGACCAACAACCGCGAAGTGCTTATCTCCGGCTTTTATACCCGTCATGCGATGGAAGCGGCCCGCAAGGTATCGGAGTTTGCCTCTTCGCACTTCGGATTTCCGGCGAAGAAGAATCTGAGATATGCGATTAAAACCATCGACGAGCAAAAACACGTCGAAAACATGTCCTTCCGAAGCGCCGCCGAGACCCTGAAAGCGCTCCTGCAGTCCGCAACGCCGGACGAACTGCCGGACCGGGCACGGATGGGCGACCTGGTTGACTACTTCAGGACGATCCCCTTCAAGTATGCCGATCCGAAACTCAAGGCCGACATACGCCTGCGCTATGCGGCATACTACAACCTGTGCGCCCTCTATTACTACATGGACCAGCCGGAAAAGGTAGCCGAATATGCCGATCTGCTGATAGCCAACGGACATGACCCGAAAGACGGCGAACGGATGAAAAAGGATGCCGCCGCGCTGCTGGCGCAGTTTGACAAAACCGGTATCCGCACGCGGCATTTCGATCCGGAAAGCTATTTCCGGGACAATTAACGGCAACACGCCCGGCGGCCCGGCAAACGCGAACGGCACGGGGTTGCGCTTCATCCCGCCGGATGATTCGGAAAGAGTGGAGACGGGCGTCCGGCCTGTTTCCACTCTTTTTGCGTGAAATGCAACAGGGCCGTCTGTCAAACCCTGTGCTCACGCATTCCTGCCGCCTCTCTTTTCCCGGGCGCTGAAGCGAGACGCTTCCCCCTTCCCTGTCAGCAAGATACAGACAGGCGTTGTTACCTGTCGCGCAACAGCGTTACTGCGTGTCGCGCAACAGCGTTACTGCGTGTCACGCAACAACGTTACTGCGCGTCGCGTAACAACGTTACTGCGCGTCGCGCAACAGCGATACAAAGAGTCTCGACTGTTCGGCCTGCTTCGCGGAAGCGTGTGGAGCACTGCATCCGGCGACTGACGGACCGTCTGCTCTTCGCCGGATACAGTCCGTGACTGCACACGGGTTTTACAGGTCGGAAACGGCTGCGCGAAGCGGGTCGCAGGGCGGTCGGCGCCCCGTAAAAAAACGCCGAATCAGACGGAGATTCGGAATTTTTTCATACTTTTGCACGGTTTTGAAACAGCAATACCGGGGAAAGTGTCTGTTTGGCTTTCTGTTCGGAAAGCTTGCCGACGGAAACAGCCCCCGCAATTAAGGACCGAAAACAATGGCAATTACGAAAAAAGCAAATAAGCCGCATATATTATACCGCCTTTTCAAGGCTTATGTCCGTTTCTTTCATGACCGGATTTACTACAGACGGACGTACAGCCTGCAAACAGAGCATATTCCGGCAGACGGTACGCCGCTGCTGATTGTGTCGAATCATCAGAATTGCCTGAACGACCCGCTGGGCATCCTCTTTGCCTTTCGCGACCGGAAACCGTATTTCATTACCCGCGCCGACGTGTTTGCCTACCATCCCCTGATTGGAAAGTTCCTGTATGCCATCGGGCTGTTGCCCGCCTTTCGCATTGACTATGAAGGAGAGGCGGCGCTGGAGAAAAACGAGGCGACGTTTCGCCGGAGCGAACGTGAACTGGTGAACGGGCACACCGTCGTCATGTATCCCGAATCCGGGCATCAGGACCGGCACTGGCTGGGCGCTTTTTCCCTCGGATATGCAAAACTGGCTTTCGAGGCGGCCGAGCTGGATGATTTCCGGACGGAGATATTCATTTTGCCTGCCTGCAATCATTATTCCGATTATTTCCATATCCAGGAACAGATGCTGGTGAAGTTCGGAACGCCGATTTCGATCCGGCCCTATTATGAACTCTACCGCACGCGACCGCGTACCGCCCAGCGCAAAGTAAACGCACTGGTACGCAAACAGATCGAAGACCTGATGCTCGACATTCGCGACTCGGACCACTATCCGGCCATTGACTTCCTGCGCAATACCTGGGGCAGGAGCTACGCCCTGTCGCACGGCTACGACGCCGAAGCGCTGCCCGACCGCCTGCTGTCCGACCGGGCGCTGGTGGCCGCGCTGCAACAGGCGCAAGCGACGGAGGCGGAGGCGGTGCGCCAGGTGTATGACGACGCGCTGAGGCTGCGGGACGGCATCCGCGAGCTGAAAATCAGCGACGATCTGTTTGACCGGCCGCTGTCGCCGGGTGCGCTCCTGTTGCGGACGGGGTTGAGTATCCTGCTGTTGCCCGCGTGGATTATTTCTTTGTGGCCGAATGTGCTGAATCTCGTCATTCCGGCGCTGCTGCTGCGGCGGATGACGGACAAAATGTTTTACGGAACCTTCCTGCTGGCCATCAGCCTCCTGTTCACAATCCCCGTTTTCTATACCCTGACCTTCGTGCTCATATGGATGTATGTCGACGTATGGACGGCGGCTGCGTATCTCGCGGCGCTGCCTTCCCTGGCGCTGTTTGCGTGGCATTACCGGAAGTTCGTCGTCCGCACCCTTCAGGCATGGCGTTTCAGGAGGCACATGCGGACGGAAAAACAGCGGACGCTGCAGGCCCTGAGAACCGACCTCCATCGCCGCCTGAAACAGTTACTGGAAAAATAAATCATACAATCATATCTATGGAGAAAAAAGTAGTCATCACCGGTATGGGCATCTATTCGTGCCTGGGGAAAAACCTGGACGAGGTATGTACGTCGCTCTACCACGGGCGTTCGGGCATCGTTTTTGACCCCGCACGCAAGGAAATGGGCTTCCGGTCGGCGCTGACGGCGTCGATCGAAGTGCCCGAACTCAAAGGGCTGCTGAGCCGCAATCAGCGGGTCTACATGCCGGAACAGGCCAAATATGCATACGTGGCCACCCGCGAAGCCATGGCTCATGCCGGGCTGGACGCCGAATACATCGAACAGCATGAAGTGGGGATTCTCTACGGAAACGACAGCAGCGCCGAGGCCGTTGTCAAGAGTGTGGACACCATGCGCGAGAAAAAGGATACGACGCTGATCGGCTCCGGCGCCATCTTCCAGTCGATGAACTCGACCGTGACGATGAACCTCGCCTGCATCTTCAAGCTGAAAGGCATCAACCTGACCGTCTCCGGCGCCTGCGCCAGCGGTTCCCATTCAATCGGACTGGGCGCGCTGCTGATCCGCAACGGCCTGCAGGACTGCATCGTCTGCGGCGGCGCACAGGAGGTGAATGCGTTCTCGATCGGCAGTTTCGACGGCATCAGCGCCTTCTCGGTGCGCGAAGACGAACCGGTCAGGGCCTCCCGTCCCTTCGACCGCGACCGCGACGGGCTGGTGCCGGGCGGCGGCGCGGCTACGGTGATTATCGAGAGTTACGAATCGGCCGTGCGGCGGGGTGCGCCCGTCATCGGCGAAATCTGCGGCTACGGCTTCTCGTCCAATGGCGACCATATTTCCGTGCCGAACGTCGACGGGCCGATCCGCTCGCTGCAAATGGCGATCCGCGAGGCCGGCATCGACCTGCGCGACATCGGATATGTGAATGCTCATGCAACTTCCACGCCTGTGGGCGACCGCAACGAGGCCAAAGCCATTTCGCACGTCTTCGGCGACCACAGGCCGGAAACGACCTCGACCAAGTCCATGACCGGGCACGAGATGTGGATGGCCGGCGCCAGCGAAGTTGTCTATTCCATGCTGATGATGAAGCACGACTTCGTTGCGCCGAACCTGAATTTCGAGCATCCGGACGAAGATTCCGTGCACCTGAACATTCCCGCCGTCCGTGTGGACAAGCATTTCGATATCTTCCTCTCCAATTCGTTTGGTTTCGGAGGAACCAATTCAACCCTGGTCGTAAGAAATCGATAAGCCGACAAACTGAAAATTAATAATTATAAGGAGTAGAAAAATGAATAAACAAGCGCTGATTACGCAAATCAACGAAGTATTGGCGAATGAATTTGAAATAGAAGTTTCGACGATTCTGCCGGAAGCAAACATCAAGGACACGCTGCAACTGGACAGCCTGAGCCTGGTTGACATGGTCGCTCTGATCGAATCGACCTTCAACGTCAAAATCAAAGGCGTCGAAGTCGTTCGGATACAGACTTTCGGCCATTTGTACGATTTTATCTGCGAACGCAGAACCGCCTGATGACGGCTGCACTTTTTGAGGGAGAACAGCTCTTCAGGCTCATTCCCCAGCGCGCGCCGATGGTGATGGTGGATGCGTTTTACGGGGGGAACGACACGGAGGCCCTTACGGGACTGACCGTGCACCCGGACAATCTGTTCTGTGCGGAGGGGAAACTGACCGAACCGGGACTGATTGAACACATCGCCCAGTCGGCTTCGGCGCTGGCCGGCTACAGAGCGTTTCGCAAACAGCAGCCCGCGCCGCTGGGCTACATCGGCGAAATCAGGAAACTGAGCCTGTTTCGCCTGCCGAACACGGGCGAATCGTTGCGCACCTCCATCCGGATTCTTTCCGAAATCATGAACGTGTCTCTCCTGACGGCCGAGACCCGGTCGGGCGACGAAGTCGTGGTGTCGGGACAGATGAAAATCTTTATCCGCGAACGGGATGGAGCCTCTGCGTGAAACCATCCGGGTGCGGGTGCGATTCAGCGAGGTTGACGCGCTTCGCATGGTGTGGCACGGACGCTACGTGCAATACCTGGAAGATGCGCGCGAAGCGTTTGGACGCAGGTACGGACTGACTTACCTGCATATTTTCAACAGCGGCTACGTGGCGCCGATCGCAGACATGCACGTGCAGTACAGGCAACCGGCTACCATCGACGACCTCCTGCTGGTGGAAGCCGCCTGCCGTCCGGCGCCCGGCGGCAAACTAATTTTCGACTACCGCATCACGAAGGAAGCGGACGCTTCGCTCGTCCTGACCGCCACCACGATTCAGCTGTTTGTGACGCGCGAAGGCGTCTTTGAACCTTCCTCTCCTGAATTTTTCGATGCATGGAAGAAAAAAGTACGGTACGGATAAGGCCATCCTTCCCTGCGGAAGGAACTGATCCTGTCTTTTGCAGCCTCTAACCGACAAATATGATATGTATCCATTTATTTTTAAACCCATACTGAAAGAAATGATTTGGGGTGGAACGGACCTCCGTCCCTTCAAGGGCCTGGCGCCCGGCGGCGAACCTGTCGGCGAGAGCTGGGAACTCTCGCATGTGGAGGGGAATTTCTCCGTCGTGGCCAACGGCCCGCTGGCAGGCAGGACGATCGACGACCTGATGGCCGCGCAGGGCGCCCGGCTGACCGGCGAAAAGGTCATGAAGCGCTTTGGCCGGACCTTCCCCCTGCTGATCAAGTTCATCGACGCCCGCGACAACCTCTCCGTCCAGGTGCATCCCGACGACCGGCTCGCCCGCAAGCGGCATCATTCCTTCGGAAAGACCGAGATGTGGTATGTGGTGAAAGCCGCTCCCGGCGCCGCACTCTACAGCGGTTTCCACCGTCCGGTGACGGCCGCCGAATACGTGCGCAGAGTCGAGGAAGGCACACTGATGGAGGCCCTGCAACGCTATGAAGTCCGGGCGGGCGATGTCTTTTTCCTGCCTGCCGGCCGCGTACACGCCATCGGAGCCGGCTGTTTCATTGCCGAAATACAGCAGACCAGCAACATCACCTACCGCATCTACGATTACGGCCGCAAAGACGCGGACGGCAACAGCCGCGAACTGCATACGGCTCTCGCGAAAGACGCAATTGACTACAGCTTCCATGCCGATTACCGGACAGGGTATACGCCCCGGCCCGACGAGGCTGTCCGGCTGGTAGCGTGCGATTATTTTACCGTCAACCTGCTGGACCTTTCCCGCCCGCTGACACGCGACCTTGCCGCTCTGGATTCCTTTGTGGCGTATGTATGCACGGCAGGGCGGCTGATACTGAGCGACGAACAGCGCAATGAACTGACCGTGCACCGGGGACAAACGGTACTGATCCCTGCCACTGCGCGGTCTGTTACCCTTGCGCCCGCGCCTGCAGCCACACTGCTGGAGACCTTTATTTTTATCAACAAATTAGCTTGAAGCCTTTCGATTATGTACGAAAAAAAGAAAATTGCCATTATCGGCGGCGGCATTTCGGGCCTGTCGGCCGGAGTATACGCCTGTCTGCATGGATTTGATGCGGAAGTGTATGAATCGCATCACAGTGTGGGCGGCGCATGTACGGCGTGGCGCCGCATGGGTTACGAGATTGACGGCTGCATTCACTGGATGACGGGTACCAAACCCGACACGCCCTGGTACAAACTGTGGGAGACCTGCGGGGCTTTGTCCGCGGAAACGGGCGTCGTGAATCACGAACACATCACCTCCTGCATGGACAGTCGGGGCCGAATCTATCACTTGTACAGTGATATTGAAAAAATGGAAGAGGAACTGATACGCATTTCGCCCGATGACCGAAAGGCCGTCAAGCAGCTGATTCGCCGGGTGAAACTGTTTCAGAAGGTACGGCTTCCCGTCGAAAAGCCGATGGACATGATGTCGATCCTGGAAAAACTGAAGTTTTTTCTCCCCTATGTGTTCACCCTGAGCGACCTGCTGTCCGGCATGAAAATCTCGGTTGCCGATTACGTGCAGCGGTTCCGCTCGCCGATCATCCGGCAACTGCTGCTGGGCGTGGCTGTCGACCGGAGGCATGTCAACACGTTTTTTTTAGCCATCGCCTGCCGGACCGCTGGCGACGGCGGATGGCCGCTCGGCGGTTCGCTTCAGATGGCCCGGCGCATGCAGCAGCGATTCGAATCGCTGGGCGGGAAAGTCTTCCTGAACAGCAGGGTGGACAAAATCGTGATCGAGCAGGGCCGGGCCACCGGTATCCGGGTGCATGGCGAAACGTCCCTGCGTCCATTTGACTGTATCGTCCCCGCCATGGATATGCACGCCCTGCTGCACCAGCTGCTGGATGGGAACTGCTCGCTTCCGTATTATGAAAAACGCTTTGCCGACCGTGAGGCCTATCCGCTGATTTCCGCGATGCAGATCAGCTTCGGCGTGGAAACCGACCTGAGCCATCGTCCGCATAGCCTGACGCTGAAGCCTTCCCGACCGCTGATTGCCGGCGGAGATAAAATCGCTCACGTAAAGATTCGCCATTATGCCTGTGATCCGGACTTTTCACCCAATGGAAATACCCTGGTCGTCATCTGGTTTGTCAATTTTGCCTACGATCGCTGGCAGGCCCTGAAGGAGAAATCCGAAGAGGCATATCAGTTAGAAAAGCAAAGAATTGCCGACCTGATGCTTGCCGAACTGCAACGGGCCTATCCCGAAACGAACGGCAGGGCGCATGTGATAGACGTGGCCACGCCGCTCACCTACCACAGGTTCTGCAATGCCTACAAAGGGAGTTACATGTCCTTTCTGAGCCGTCCGGGTACCATGCCGGAATGTCACAGGGGGGTGATTGACGGTATCAGCAACCTGTTTCTCGCCGGGCAATGGGTATTTCCCGACGGCGGATTACCTCTGGCCTTGCTGTCCGGGAAATTTGCTATCCAGCGCCTCGCAAAACAGTTCAAAGAAAAACCCTGACAGGCGGTTGAATGCCTGTCAGGGTTCGGCGGTGTTCAGGCGCTTCGCCCGGCTGAAAAAAAACGCATCCGTAAAGCCGGGGAGCCGGCATTATGATTGCCGGCCGGCCAGCACGCGACAAATAACCAGTGCGACAACTGCTACTGCCAAAACGATGATAATAGCATTCTTATGCACCGGACTGGAAAACTCGCTTACGCTCGTTAAGATCAATGATATTATGGACAGCATCAGCGACGCATCCACCAAATCCTTATTTATTTTCACGACTTTCTCTGTTTTGTATTCATTCATTCTCTCCGTCTGTATTCTCCTCCGACGAACTGCCTATTGATTTCATCATCCCGAACAGGCCTGTGCACAGTGTAGCCAGTACGACAGCAACCTTCAGGTAATCATTTGAAATGATCGTACTGCAAGCCAGCACACATCCTGCTATGATCAGCAGCATATACACAATCTTCATGAGTTTGTTTTTTTGTTTTGTTTCCATCTTTATCTGATTTTAAATATAACGAACCGGCATGCATGACTTTGCCTGCATGCATCTTTCATACACACATACACCATGCGGAAAGATTCGCTCCGGAATCTTTCGCATGATGGTATCAAGGTCACTTAAAATCAAATAAGAAGTTTCCGCAAGGCGAAAATATAGTACCCCCTGCGGCAAAGAAGCGTAGAGTAATTAATAATGTAACAATCAGAAATAATCTCATTCACTTTCCGGAGCTGGTTTTCACCTCTGAGGCGAAATTGCTGCAATATCTTTTCCCAGCCCCGCAAAGCGCGTTTATTTGCAATGTGATGAACCCCCTGACAGGAAGTAGTTTGTCTCGGAAGCACGCAGGTGCGTTCTTTCAGTTCGTTACTCAGCAGCGTCAGCCTGTGTTCCGCGTCTGTCGGGTTTCTGTCTGTCAGGGATGTGATGGCGGTTGCGGGCCGAACAGGAGGGGACACGCTGTTTTCCCGCTTCATCTGCAAGTCGAGAAACAAAACCCCTGACAACAGCACACCGGCCAATAACCACCTTTTCATAACCTGCCTGTTTGCGTCCTGAACAAATCAATATGAAAACGCCTGAATCTCTACCGGGCCAAGCAATCCGGAGAGCTGCAACGGCGAATCGGCTTTCCATGGATTGACATTGACCCACGTTTTCCGTTCCTTTTCAGGTAACCGCTGGTCGCCAATCAGTCGATTCATCCAGTTGTTGACCACTTCAACCTCCAGCAAGTTCTCGCCTTCCTGCAGGATACCGGTTACATTCACCCGGTACGGCATGGTCCATACGCCCCCTGCCGGTTGTCCGTTCAGTCTGACTTTTGCCATGACCATCACCTTTCCCAAATCAATATAACAGGTCTTTTCGGGCAAAGTTTCCAGGGTGAAACCGGTGCGGTAGACAGCCGTACCGGAAAAATACCGGACAGCCGTATCGCTTGACGTCGACCAGTCTTCCAGCGTTGAAAAAATCACCGGTTCTTCCGGGCCGCGTTTTCCCGGTTCAAACGTTACCTGCCAGGGCGTGGCGAGGGTCAGCAGCACCTCCTTTTCCGGGAAATTTTCCTTTTCGGCAGGCGAGCCTTTGGCACGGAAAATCACGAATCCGCTTTCAAAGGGTTGCAATTCGAGCGGCAACGCTGTCGTTACCTGTGTGGAATGAAACGCCGGCAGACGGCGTATTTCGCCCGTCGCCGGGTTCCACCATTCCGGCGCCTTTCCGGCCACGCGAAATTCCGGATGAAAGGTCACCGTCCGGTCACTTTGATTGGAAACAAAATAGATGTCTCCCTCCGGCAGTGTCCGGTGGATAAACAGGACCGGACTCTCCGGGTCGTTTGCCGGACTGAAATCCGGCGCTATCTGCAAAACGGCAAAAACGTCGCTGATGGACTGTCCGTCGGCAAAGACCCTGCCTTTGCCGACGGTACGGACTTTTTCATTCCCTGCGCCCCACAATTCGCCGGCCAGCGCTGCCACTTCCGCGTCAGCCTGCGGATAGCGGGCCAGACTGGGCGACTGCTTCGGCGCCGGCCCCAGAATGACTAATCCGTCATGAACCAGTTCACTGATTTTACGCAACACTTCCGGACGCATCGTTGACAGGGGCGGCAAAACGAGCAGTGAATATTGCATGCCGTCGGACAAAGTCAATTTGCCGTCTTTCACCGAGGCGCGTGTCAGCAATACTTCCGCATTCATATAGTCAAACGAATAGCCCTTCGGCACTTCCGGCGTGCAAACACCGGTCATCTTGGGTGTGTCTTCGCCGATGAAACAGGCCACGTCCGCCACATACAGGCCTTGCTGCAACAGGAAGTTGCAACGCCGCAGGTAGTCGGTGAACATATCTATCTGGCCGAACCATGTGTTTTTACGGTTAAATTCATTGCCGAAAGCTGCCGCCAGACCCGGTTCGCGGTCTTCGAAGGGCTGCTGGATACATACGTGCAACAGCGTACTGTTGATGCCTTCGGTGAAGAAGCGGTCGACCCGCTGTTTCATAATGCCGGGATAACGTTTGAATACAGGGCCGCCGCTTGTACATGATTCCGCCCATACTTTCCGTTTGCCGTAGATATGTCCACACGACGAGGCCGCGCGGTTTTCGATGTCTCCCAGCGAACCTTCGCTCCAAAATTCGCCGCCAATCTCGTCGGACTGTCCGCCGTATTGCAGAAATTCGCCGGGGAAACCCCAGTGACCATAGTTTTCGAGCCAGGTCGTCAGGCCATGCCGGTTGCTGATTTCACGCAGTCCGCCGACATATTCATACGACACGCGGTCGGCCACCAGCCGGCGCAAATCCCAGAGGAAGCGGTCGGAATGGTCGGGACTTCCCACAACAACGCCATTCAGTACAGGCAAATAAGGCACAGGATCGTAGCCGTAAACAGTTTTAAAATGTTCAATCATTCCGTCCGTCCAGTTCTGTCCGCCGGTTTCGTAACTGTCTTCTACGACGACCTTGAAACAGGTACGGTCTTCCGCCGGAATCCGGCGCAGTATTTCGCCGATAAAGGCGTCGAAATGGGAAGCTACGTGTTGCCTGCTCAGTTTGTCGATTTCCAGTCCGGTACCTTCGGGCGAAGCCGGACTGTTCGTCACGCCGGTGGGACGCATGGCTGTACGCGAAATAATCCAGTCGCCTTCCGGCGCATCCCATTCCAGTACGCCGTCCGATACCTTTGCCGTCAGGTCCATGACCCGCTCGGGCGCTGTACATAAAGCCGCAGGCACTTCGGGCTGCGCCTCCCACAAATAGTCATGCCACATGGGCAACGGCGTCTGGAACATTTTCGCCAGCGTTTTTTCCGCATACCGTTCCACCTTCGGCTGCGATGAAAGCGTTACGTCGGCATCACCGCCGCCGCTTTCGCTCATGACCAGCCGGAAGGAAGCCGCCTGCGTTTCGGGCAGGGAGATGACAATCGGTGCATAAGGGATAAATCCCACATTGAGCGACGCATTGCTGCGGTCGATATGGATTTTCTTCAGGGAGCGATACTTGTCGCCTTCTTTTACGAAAAGTTCCGCATCCGTCTTCACGGGTGTTTGCGTAATATAAGTAAAGGTACGGATGGCGGCCGGTTGTGGCAGCGTCAGGTCGACCGTCAACGCCTGTCCGTCTTTTTTCTGTATGTTCCAGGTCTTTTGTATGCAATCACCCGGCGCCGGATAGGCAATCACCCGGACCTCCTGCGCGTCTTTTCCCATGTCGGGCAGTTTCACCCGTATCGGTCCGGCGCCGGTCTTCTTCACCGTTACATCTGCCGATGCCAGGTAGCGCATGCTTTCCTGCGGTTTCACCCACGGTCCGCCGGACTGGCTCCAGCCGGGACTGTTGAAAATACCGATTTCAATATCCAGTTCGGATGCTTTTTTCAAGGCCGCGTGCATCACTTCCCACCATTCCGGCGTCAGAATCCCGATATGGCCGTAAGGGACATCGTCAAGGCCAATATTGCCGATAAACGCACGGGTAATTCCCGCCGCTTTCATGGCCTCCAAATCACGCACAACGGCTTCTTTGGATATATTATCGGAAATCCAGTACCAGTAGCATCCAATCCGTGTACTGTCGGGTATCGTGCGAAACCCTTCTTCCAGTGCCCGGAAAACCTCGTTTTCCTTCGTACGGCTTTCCGTACATGACCATGTTACTATGCAACCGACCAATCCTATCAACGGAATTAATATTTGTCTTTTCATAAGTAGACCCTTTCATTAAAAAAATCAGGCCAAAAGTCGGATTAAAACGGCTATCTTCTGCTTGTGAAAATGATATTATTCATTTCATTTCTGACAGCCTCCGGCTTTTGCCATAATTCCCGCCGAATGAGTCTTTTCTATCCATTGCCTGACGGACAGAATAAAACGGTTTAATCCCGTCGCGTTTATAATTCCCCCAAATTCGGGGGAATCAGGAATGTGCATTTCTTCCCGTTTCCTGTTCTGAACAGCGTTGTTTCTGCTCCGAACTCCGATTTCCTTGCTTTTATCTGAATCGTTCTTGCTCCGAACTCCAATTTTCTTGCTCCGAGCAAGAAAATTCTTGTTCCGAACTCAAATTTTCATGTTCGGAACTCAAAATTCCTTGTTCTGAACAAGAACGTTCTTGCTCTGAACTCAAAATTTCTTGCTCCGAACAAGAACGTCCTTGCTCTGAGCAAGAATTTCCTTGCTTTTAGCGACAACGATCTTGCTTTTTGTGACAAAATTTCAGTCGATAGCATAAACGGGTGAGGAATGAGTGTGGACGGTGAAGCGTAAACAGGCGTGACAGTCTTTCCGGAAAACTTTCTTCGGTTATTTATCCTGTTTTCTTATGTATTGATTTACAATTTCGTTCCGAATTTTCCCGTTCAACGATTAAAAAACCGATTCATACGAGCAGTCGAACCTCTTTTTCAAGACCTCGTCGGGAACGTTGCCGCCAAGCAGTATGGAACTCCGGTGCGTTTTGTTCAAAGGGTATCCGGGAGTGATTTCCGTCTGTTTTTCTTGCGGTTCCAAGCCGTATTCCGGCGGAAGTGTGATCGAAATAATCGGGTTTCTCTCACCGTCATTGTCCACCGGCGCATACATTTTGCTACGAAGGGAATCACGGATCGCGTCCCGTTCCACCCTGTAATCTTCTTCCATGCCTTTTTTTGAAAGGCAGCGCTCTTGCATAAAATCATGTTTTATCTCAAATCCCGCTGTTTTTTTTCGGGCATAAAAATAACATCTTTCCGGCCTCCGGGCGAGGCTGTCTGTCAACGGCCCGGTTTCGCGCCATTGCTGAAGTTCGCCGCATGTCTTCACTTTCCCGTTAAAAACCGCATGATATGCTTCAATGAAAAAAAAGTAGCGGGTGCATTGATAGACCCGCTACACAGGATAAACTTCGGTACAGAGAATCGCAGGAAGTTTAACACAAAAAGTCAAAAAACACAGTTTCTCTTCGAGGCAGTCGCATCAACGTGATCCGCTGTCCGGCACAGTTTTGTGATCACCGGAGATGATCCCGTCCGGATTCAGGTCCGGTTCAGTCTGCCATGTTCGCCATTCGATCCGATCACTGAAATTTTCGACTGAAACGGATCTTTCGGGATCAAATTCCGCCGTCTGCCGTTCCTTCCGGGCAAACGCCGTTCCTCAGCGCGAAGACCGGGCCGGAAGGCGGTAACTGACGCCCCCCATCAGCCAGCGTCCGGCTTGCGGCACGTTCCCTGTGTCATAATAATGGGTGTCGTACAGATTGTTCAGATGGAGATAAAAGTTCCAGTTGCCCTGTTTATAATTGAGCTTGAGATCGAGGGTTGAGAAAGCGGGAAAGGGATGCAGTCCCGCATCCACTCCGTTTTCGTATTTGCGGAAAACGCCCATGCGCTTCTGGAAACGGACATACCAGCCGGCTGAAAGACCCTTGTAAACAGGATGGTTAAGCTGGGCGGTCAGCTTGTCGCGCAGGTAATTCAGGGAATACCTCGATTCCATGCCTCTGGAATCGCATGTCTGATTCATGCGGGCATAGTGGACGGACAGGGTCGAGGCTTCACCCGGCTTCGCCCGGCGCCGGCCCAGGCGGAAAGTCAGGCCGGCTTCCACACCCTGCTTGTCCGTTTCGGTCAAATTCCAGGACGCCCATTTTTCGTTGCCGGAGGTCCTGACCCAGTCGATGATGTCGCGTCCCCACATCAGATAGGCCGTAAGTGTGGCGGTGACAGCCGGATGCGTGAACCTGACGCCCCAGTCAACGGACTCCGAGCGTTCCGGTTTCAGCCGTTCGTTGGCGGTATGCGTTTCGGTCGTATAATACAGGTCGGTAAAGGTCGGCAGGCGGGTCGAACGGCTCCACGTCGTGTAGATGCGGAGGGCGGGCAGGGGGTAGCAGGCCACGTTGACCGAGGGATAGAAGCGGACGCCATCCAGCAGCGTATTCCGGTTCATCAGCACGCCGGCCGATGCGGTCAGACGTTTCCACTCGACGGTATGTTCCAGCGTGAGGGCGGTGTTGGTGCGTTCGTCCCGATGCGTGTAGCGTCCCTGCGGCTTTGCCATCGGATGTCCCAGGTTGCTGCTCGCGATGGCTTCGCGTCGCCATTCGCTGCCGAGAGCGGTGACGCCTGCCCGCGAAGTATACTGAAAAATCAGGTTGGCGCCGTAGGTATCGCCCCGGTGATAATTCCGGCCGGTATCCGTGTTGCGGATCAGGTCGAAACGGTCGTAATGCCTGTTCCAGTAGAGGATCGGGATACATTTCAGGGCCTCTCCGAACTGCCCTTTCAGGGAGCCGGTATACCCTTGCGTCTGTTCGTACTGGTTCGGATAGAGTGCGGAATAGAACGTGTTTGCGCCATACCTTTTATTATTATGTCCCAGCTGCATGTCGACACGGGCGTCTTGCCGGATTTCCCATCCGGTTTGCCAGAGCAGGTTGAGCAGCCGGTAGTCGCTGTGTTCGATGTATCCGTCCGACGCCCGGTAGCCGGCAGACAGGCTGCTGCCGGTCCGCCCCAGCGCGGCTGTGCTCCGCACCTCCGCTTCATGCAGCGCGTGCATGCCCGCCATCGCATTGGCATACACGCGGGCGTCGCTTTCTTTTTTGGTAATGATATTGATTCCGCCGGAGAAGGCGCCGGAACCGTAGACCAGCGCTGCCGGACCGTGAATGACTTCAATGCGTTCGATGTCGGAAAGGTTGACGGGAAGGTCGAAACTGTAATGGCCTGTGTGTGGATTGGTGAAGTTGACGCCGTTCAGCAGGACGGCGGTCTGGTCGGCGGAACCGCCGCGGAGGGAGATGTCGGCCTGGACGCCGTGTCCGCCCCGCTGGATGACGTCGATGTTGGCGACATAGTTCAGGAGTTCTTCGATGCTCCGGACAGGCGCGTTCTCAATCTGCGCCCGGCGGATGACGGTGACCAGCCTGGCCGTCCTTCCGGCCGGCGTTTCGATGTGCGCCGCCGTCACCACCACCTCCTCCAGATCCTCTTCCGGCAGCCTTTCCGGCTGCGGCGCGATGTCAACCCGCTGTGCCGAAGTCGGAGTGGCATGAGCAAAAGTCAACATGCATCCCGTCAGCACACCGATGTTCACCACCTTGTGCATACTGTTGAACACGCTGTACCCTTTCCGGGCAAATCGCCTGAACCGAAAGGCTCGAAGCCCGTTCATTCTTTTTCTTTTCATATTCCTTTTTTTTTCTGTTTTGTTGATGAATAAATCAGTTGAAACTCCCTAAGGGTTTTAGAGAGCAGTATTAAGCGTTTTGAAATTACCGGCGGCAAAAGTACGGGAATATTTTTAATCTGCGACCGCCCCGGCAAAAAAAGAGCGTCCGACTCAGCCGAACGCTCCCCCTTTGAAAAACCATGAATAAATCAGCGCCTGATAATCACTTTGTGGGTTTCCGGCCGGGT
>JAISMO010000178.1 GCA_031276675.1 Tannerella sp. | reverse complement strand
CTACAGCGACTTGAAAGCCTGTTTTCCAAGAACGGGACATAAAAACGGGGAGTAGCCGACACAGGAAACCGCAAGGACGGCTTGAATCGACAAAATCCCCGTTCCGAACATCCGTATGGATGTCGCAAGCGGAGATTTTTATTATCCGGACGACCGGTTTTCTGTTCCGAACAGGGTCATCCTTGCTCCGAACTCAAAATTTCTTGTTCAGAACTTAAACTTTCTTGCTCAGAACTCCGATTTCCTTGC
Source organism: Tannerella sp. (assembly GCA_031276675.1). Lineage (GTDB taxonomy): Bacteria > Bacteroidota > Bacteroidia > Bacteroidales > Tannerellaceae > Tannerella. Next base: position 9,328 of record JAISMO010000178.1, on the reverse strand, counting down.
TTTTACTGACATCGTTCTTGCTCCGAACTCAAACTTCCTTGCTCGGAACTCAAATTTCCTTGCTCTGAGCTCAAAGTTTCTTGCTTTGAACTCAAAGTTCCTTGTTCAGAACTAAAACTTTCTTACTCGGAGCAAGAACGTTCTTGTTTTTACTGACAATGTCCATGCTTTTTGCGACAAAATGGCTGTCCGGAAAATAAACGGGCAATGAGTGAGTGTGGATGGTGAAGCATAAACAGGTCTGTCGGACGATGCGGAAGCGGGCAAAAAAATTCTTCGCTTCGGGCAGCATTATAAACTGTGTGTGAGCGGGGATTTTTTTCTAAACCGTTCCGTTTAAACCGTAAAATCTCCGCATTTTATTTTGATTTCAATTGTCGGCAAACCATATTGCATTTCTCTAACCAGCGGATAGAGATTTGTAACCTCATGGCATGATGTCCAAGTATTATTCCGGAAAATTCATTTTTAGACACATCGGGTTGGTTTCGGATGCAAGCGTTTTCGTTGTAAACCGCGAAATGTTGTAGAACGCTTACCCGGTGACTGCCATCAATACGGGCGATTGATTGGCAATGCGCTGTTTATCTAAATTTTCTTTCTGCCGTAAAACAATGTCTTTTGTCGGTTCCAAAAGAATATCCAGCCGACGCAATACCATCATCGGAAGAATGAAAAATATTTTGTGGACGGGATAGATCCGATGACCGGGCTGAATGGGAACATGAAAAACGCCCTGATGTTTATCCGCAACAAAACAGATTTACGCAAACGGACGCGAATCCATACCGTGAATGATGAACTCAAAAACATCTGTCGGATTGAACATGCCTGTCAGCGCTGTTTCGTAAACTTCATCACAAACAGGATTTCCTTTCTCATTGCTTATCCTTTCCTGCCTGAAAAGCCTTCTCTGAAGTGTGATATAATGAATATGGGTGTATTACGGAAGATTGATCGGGTTGAACTTAGGTTCCTTTAAAAAGTAATTTCGTTTCCCGAAATCAGTCCGTTGGTGATCGCATAGAACGTAAGAGCGGGAATGGTTCTGATTCCCAGCTTGGATGTGATGTTTTTCCGATGGGTCAGTACCGTGTTCAGGCTGATGTACAGTCTGTCACCAATGTCTCTGTTCGTAAGCCCCGTGACAATCAGTTGAAGTACCTCCTTTTCACGTGCGGAGAGTTCCCGGCTGTTTTCCATCAACGGCTGGCCGGACGGATTTTCTCCCTGCATCACCTGCCGCAACTGCCCGATGATGGATTCCTGCGAGGCCAGAATCTGCAAGCGGGGCCAGGCGTTCGCGTCTGTCGCAGCCACGCTTCCGTAGAGGATGCAGACGGTTTTGTTGCGTATGGGCAGGAAAAAATCGGCGTGAGCTACAAAAATTTCCGCCAGCGTAAAATAAAGATCAAATACTTCCCTTTCTGTCGCCGAGAAGGCTTCGAACGAAGCAAAACGGGTGATTTCCACCGGCGAAAAATAGTCGGTCAGTAAACTTCGCAACCCGATACTCTGGAGTGTATCGGGCAGCATAATGACAATCTGTCGTGGTTTGGACATGAACTGTCAGCGGCCGTTATGCTCCATTCCGGTTACCATGGTTCGGAGAATACGGTAGCGAATACGGTTATGCTGCTTGATGTCCCGGCTCAGTGTGGTGACGGAAAAAATCACTCCATAGCAGAGGTTTTCATCATATTCACCCGTGAGATGCCTGATCATGATATGCCGCAGGTCCGTCAGCAACGCTTCGATGGCGTCTTCACTTTCGTCGGCTCCTTCCGTTTCTGTCGCGAGGATGTGTTCCTTCGCCTGCCGGGCGCTCAGAGCAAGGCAATAGGGGAACCATTCCTTTTCATCCTTTTGGATGCGCTTGATCAGTCCGTTCTTGAACGAATCGAATATCTTGCCAATCAGTGCGAGCGAATGGTTGTCCGGATCGCTCATCGAGATGAACGAACGCAGGTGGCGTTCGATGTTCGGCAACTGGTGACGCTGGTAATAATGATTCGTTTTTGTCAGATAATCAATAATGAGTGAGATGTGGAAGCCCTGCATTTTCTTTTCCGGGAAATAATCTTCGTTCAGGAAGGTGTTAATCATGGTCAGAAAAAAGTCCGCGTCCAGGTTCAATTTCCTGCAGATTTCCTCTACCGGTTTGTCTCCCAGACCCAGACAGATGCCAAAGCGGTGAATAACGGGAATGAGCGAGGGGTATTCTTCTACCACCTCGCTCAATGGCATGTCGGGATATACTAACGACATGTTATTTTCAGGCTTGCTCCCACTGGTCGCGAAGGAGTTGTACGGCTGTTGTGGCAGCGGCGGCACGGTCTTCGCCCCGGCAACCGCATTCGAAACTGACGTACTTGTCATAACCGATCATCTTCAAGCCTTTGAAGCCGGCCACATAGTTGTCGGCTTCACCGTCTTCGCCGGGCATCGCGCGATTTTTCCGGCTGGCCATATGCACGTGCTGCAAATACTTGCCGGCAGAAAGGAATGCACCCGTGTCACACGTTTCTTCCCACGTCATGTGCCAGAAGTCGCCCAGACAGCGAACGCCCGGATTGTTGATGTCGCGACAGATGGAAGCGGCATCGGCTAACAGACGCAGATAGAAGGCTTCCTTCCGGTTCAGCGGTTCCAGAATCACGGTCGTATTGTGTTGCGCGGCAAACGTTCCCAGAAGGTCCATCTGTTCGCAGAGGAAGTCGCGCGTCTCCTGTGTATGCGGCTTTGCCTGAGTCTGGCTGTTGAACGCCGGTACGATGATCACGCCCGTAGATTCCAGTTCGCCCGCAGCCGCAATGATTTCGTGCATCGTGTCGATACATTGCCGGCGTACATCGGCGTCTTCCGAAAGGATAAATCCCTTGAAGCCGGCGCAGATGGCGCTCACTTTGATATTGCGTCCGTTCAGGGCATCCCTGATTTCCTTCACGCGCCCGGCCAGTCCTCCGCCTCCCGGCTCGAAACCGGTGACGCCCAGTTTTTCCATGAAATCAAACTTCTCGTTCAGGCTGGCGCCCGGAGGCGTACTTTCCTGAAAGGAGAGGTTCAGTTTCACCTCTTTTTTACCTTTGCAACAGGCGCTTTCGCCTTTTTTACAACAGGCGCTTTCGCCTTCCTTGCAACAAGCCGCCTTTTCCCTGTTTCCTCCACAGGCGGACAAAGCGGCGCCGCCGGCTGTAACGGCGGCTGCCTTTAAAAAGTTTCTTCTGTCCAGTACCATGACTTAACGTGTTTGATTACCTTGAGGTTTTCCCGGAATATGGATGAAGTCCGGCAACTTAAATTCTTTTCCGCTACCGTATCCATTGGCTGCAATACTCATCTTCTTTACAAGATCAATATCTTGCGGATAAAGATCTAACGAAGAAGCCGTCATTTCGTCCCACGTCACTTTCGCTCCGGTATAGGCCGATTCGCGTCCCATGATGGCGGCCATATTGGCGACGGCCGTTTCGGAGGCCTGCTCAATCGGTTCCCCGCTGCGGATGTGATTAATCCAGTTCACATGCTCCAGCGTATACGGGTCGGTTTGCTTGTAGGCGGCTTTTTCCGCCTCCTCGTCAAATTGCCAGATCACATTCCCTTTCAGGTCTTTGATTACGGAGTTTGCTGACGACCAGGAACCTCTCGTTCCCTGGAGAAACTCGCTTACGTTGCTGACCGTTTCGTGTACCTGGCGGCACATGCTGTGCACATGGATGCCGTTTTCCATTTCAAAGTCAATGCTGAAATTGTCGAACTGATCGCCGGTGACGCGGCGCTGACGCGAGCCGAAGCCTACGGCGCTCTTCGGTTTCAGGCCCGTAAACCAGGTAAGCACATCCAGATTGTGTACGTGCTGCTCGACAATATGGTCGCCGGACAGCCAGGTCCAGTTCACCCAGTCGCGGATCATCCATTCGCCGTCCGACCATCCGGGTTGACGGTCTTTGTACCACAGCATACCGCCGTTCCAGTAAACTGTACCGCCGGTGATTTCGCCGATGGCTCCGTTCATAATCTGCTTGTAAGCCTCCACATAGCAGCGCTGGTGGTGACGCTGCGTGCCGGTGACGACACACAGTTTCTTTGCCGCTGCCTGTTTGGCCGCCACGATGAGGGTACGATACCCCACGGGGTCCACGCAAAGCGGTTTTTCAAGAAACGAATGTTTCCCCTTTTCCACTGCATACTGGAAATGAATCGGACGGAAATTGGGCGGAGTTGCCACAATAATGACATCCACGCCGCTGTCGATCACCTGCTTGTAGGCATCCAGTCCGGTAAAACGTCTGTCTTCCGGAATGTCGATGTTCTTTTCGCTTTTCAGTTTGCCGGCCAAATCGTCTACACGATCTTTAAACGTATCGCCCAAAGCCGTGATCGTAATGCCGTTGGCGGCCGCCAAAAAATTAAACGCCGCTCCGGAACCGCGCCCGCCGCAACCGATAATACCGGCTTTCAGCTCCTTGCCGTCCTTCGCAAAGTCTACCAAATCAGGCACGTAATACGTCCCCGGTTCTTTCAGCGGTTTAACCGCATCGCTACTGCCGCCCGAACCGCAACAGGAAGTAAGCACGGAGGCTGCACTTCCAGTTCCGACGACACCACCCACTGCTCCTGCCACTGCGGAGCGTTTCAAAAAAGATCTTCTACTGATACTGTTCTCTTTCTTCATGATTCAATTGAATTTAAACTTGAATTACTTGATAATATTTATTTGGAAATTAATTCATTGGATTCGCAAACGATCCGGAATCCGATGCCGCGAATGTCGGAATACCACCAGATGCTCTTGGGCTGTTGCGGGTCGGTCTTCAACCAGGCGTCGTGACGGCTGCAGTCGCGGGCTGCGACGCGGACGTCGGCCGCATCGGAGGTATAGTTTCCGCCGCGTATAACCCATTCTGCACCTTCCGTTACCAGCGGATTCGTCACTTCCTCTCCGCTTTTGGCGTATGCTTCAGGATCGTATTTGTCGGCGCAATATTCCATCACGTTCCCCAGCATATTTTTCAGTCCGAAAGGATTGGCTTTCACGCTAACCGGTTCCTGTGTCTTGTTCCGGCTGTTTTTGGCATAGATCACGTAGGCGCTGATGCTGTCGGTTTTCGCGGCAAAGAACTTGCGCCAGAATCCGCGGTCGGAAAAGTCTTTCGGATTTCCGGAGAAAAAGTAAGGCGTTTCCGTACCGCCACGTGCCGCGTATTCCCATTCGGCTTCGGTTGGCAGGCGGTATTTTTTACCCGTTTTCTTCGACAGCCACTGGCAGAAGGTTTCGGCGGCATAGTGCGTCATGGTGATGGCCGGTCGATCGCCAAATCCCCAACCCTGGTCGGGGAATCCGAAGGGCGGCGTCGGTCCGGAAATCGCGTCGACATTCGGATTGCTGTTGTTGGCATATACTTTTTCAGGCGGCGTACGGCCTTCGCTCATCGTATTTCCGTAGAATGCCCAGAACTGTTCCCACGTCGTTTCCACTTCGGCCATGAAGAACGGGCTGAGGGTAACGGTTCGTACGGGCGATTCGTCTTCTCTGCGGAAGGGTTCTTTCTTCGGGCTGCCCATCCGGAAGGTACCGCCCGGTATGGCTATCATTCTGAACGAAACGGAAGTCCCCGGTATCTGTTCGACATAGTCGGCAAAGGTTGTCACGGTCGTTGCTTCGTTGAAGACCGGCCTGGTTGCGCCGGAACCGGCCGTTTCCGCACCGGGAATGCCCGTCATTTTTCCATGTGTATAATTCGGATTATAATGTCCGACAGCCAGGTGACAGCTGATGCACTGCAAGTCCAGCTTCTTTTCGTTTTCATCGTAATAAAGATGTGCGGTAATACCTTCATCCGCAATGCCTGCCGGGAAAAGATTCCGGTGACATTCCTTGCACGATTCGTTGGGGATATACTTCACCGCCTGTTCCAGTTCGGATTTCAGTTCCCAGTTAAAATCGGCGCTGTCCCTGGTCAGATACGACCACACGTCCTTGATGCCCAGACGGGCCTTGGCCATGTAATGGTTGAGCGTCTGATGTTTCGGCGGCAAATGGCAGTCCACGCAGTGAACGGTTACCCCGCTGCGGTTGTTGACGTGTGTGGACAACTTCCAGCTGTCTTCGACGTGGGGATGGACATGACATAGCATACACGACTCATCGGTGGAGTAATAAACGGACAACTGATATAACGCGATAAAGCATATCGCACCCAGCAGGAAACCTGCCAAAAAAAAGATTCCTTTCCTTTTTTTCTTGGGATGAGGGTAATACGAACTCTGTGACATTCTATAAAATCCTGTTTTTTTAATTCGGCAATAAAAGTAGTGTTTTTTTCTTACATGAAACGGATTTACACTCGATTTTGCGAAAAAAGCCGATTTTTGTTGCTGACTCCCGTTTCCTGAAAGTTTACCCGAGTGTTTCTTTCGACTCTTTTCATACGGATGAACAAAACCGCCCTGCGCAAGGTATCACCCGGTGCAGCACAGAGGCTGCGCCGGACAGATATCCTATTTCTCCAGTACTTTGACACATGTTTCGTTGATCCGGACAAGGTACAGCCCCTGCGGACAGGCGGACAGGTCAACACGACTGTCAACGACGTCCTGCAGCAGTATGCTCTGTATGTCGTACACTTTTATGCGGCTTTCTTCCTTCAAAAAGAGGTCGCCCGATGTGGGATTCGGATAAAGCATGAGGGCCGTTGAGGGTATGGTCTGCACAGGGAGGGCCGTTTCCCGACAGAACGGGTGCAGTTCGAGGTTGCCGTCCATCAGTCCGAAATATTGTTCAACGGGATGCCCTCCGTTTTGTGATTTGGCAGGTTCATCGTATGCCTCAAAATAGAACGACGGAACAGGATCGCGGGCCATCCATTTGAGAAATCCGTCCAGATACTTTGCGGCTTTTTGCGGCGAAGGAGTCTGGACAAAGCCGTTTTGCACGCTGTACGGGCCACCGGCATGAGGGGAACCCGTCTCGGTGAGCAGCACGAATTTGGAGGGGTATGCGGCCACCTGACCGGCATACGTCCGGATGAGGGCATCGGTCATTTCATTTTCGGGCGTCCCGTCCCACGTGCCGCAGTAGATGTTCACGCCGATGAAGTCGAGTCTGTCCAGCACGGTATGGCTCCAGGAGACGTCCGGCAGGTCCGCGCTTCCGACAGGGATGACGAATCCAGCCTCTTTCACGGCCTCGCGGACGGAGTCGATACATGCGGCATGGGTGGCCGGAGCAATTTCCGCCAGACTGCATTCGTTGCCGACGAGGATGAGATCCGGCGCAGGTCCGGTTTTGAGGATTTGCCGCAGACCCTGTATTTGCGCGCTGTTATCGGCTTTGCTGCCGGTCACGTGTACACCGATCAGGGTGTGCAAACCCAGTTCTTTGGCCACTTTATTAATGTAGGGAAGTCCGTTGTGCAGGGTGCCGAAGGTTTTGACCCACCCGGCAAGCCGGGCCACGGGCGCCATGCGTGTGCGTGTCGTTTCTTCGGAGAGAGGATGCCCGAAGGGTTCTCCGTTGAGCGCAAGCGAGACGTTGAGTCCCCAGAAGGGGGTTGTGAGCGGCTCGCGGGGTATCCATACAAAAGAGGCCGGCGCACTGAATATCCCCGACCGGCGGGTGACCGCCCGGATGAGCAGCGACCCGTCGGCAGGTACGGAGAAAACGGCGCCGACGCCGCAGGTACGGGCGGAAACGGACGTGGCCGGGTCGCTGCCGTCCTGTGTGTACAGGATGGTTTCTCCGGCCCGGCACGAGAGTTGGATGCGCTGCCCCGCCTCTGCCAATCCCGGACGGATATCCGGGACGGGCGGTTGCGGGCGGTTTGCCCAAAAATCGTTCCGGTTCACCGTGAGCGGCCGGCCGATGTATCTGCCGTCCATGAAACCGGTATTCACGCCGGCGCCGTCGATGCCGTCGAACGCAGTCCGCCGTACGAAGTAAAAACCGACATGGACGACCGCGAAATCGCCTGCTCCTCCGGTGGTGATGTTGACTGCGAAATTGCCCGATGCGTCAACGGCGTTCAGGTAGTTGTTGTAGCAGGGCTTCACATAGTCGTTGCCCTCCGAAACGCAAAGCATCGCAATGACTGCATATTGAGCGGCATTGTTTTCCGTGAGGCCGTCCCATAGCACCCGTCCTTCGGCAATGCCACCTTCCCCTGTGGGCGGGAGGTAGCTGATGATGATTTCCGGCTCTGCGGCGTTCATCCGGTTCATGCCGGCGCAGCACAGGATTCCGGCCGCAAGGCATGTCAGTTTTTTGAAGAACGGGTGTTTCATAGCGATCTCCTTCTCAATTAATCAACGCTCTGACCTTGTCGCTCCAGGGTCCTTCTTCCAGGCGCGGGTTGATCCATGCCACTTCGATTTCGACGTGTCTGGCTTCGTCCGTTTCGTCAAAAACGAGCGTGACGTGCAGGCGCGTCGAAACCTTTTCGTGCCACGTGTCTTCGCCTTCCTTCCGGTAGCGCACCTTGATGCCGTAATAGCCCTTGCGCTTCAGGTATTCGACGGCATGGCCATATTCCGGTATTGAGGCATAGACCGTAATGTCGTGATGCTGACCCGCCACGACTGTTGCATTCGGCGCTTCGCCCGGCGGCTTATCGGGCTGGTGCGCATGGTGTTCGCGCGGACGCAACCCCATGGCGAGGATGGCCTCGTCCGGCACATGCAAGTTATATTCCAGTGAATTGGAATAATAACTCAAAAACCTCTTCAGCCGTGCAAACGCGACTTTCTTTTTCTGACTTGTCTGGAAATTTTTCGTTTCCCGGTTCAGATTCGCCTCATAGGAAGCCTTGGCGTCGTCCGTCAGGCTTGTCAATTCGCTCACATCCTCTGTCGAAAGCATCCATTCCAACTTGTGAGCCTCACTCTGGGCGCTGATATTCTCTGCCCACGCAATAAATTCGCCGTCTTTGACGGGTTGATAATGATCTCTACTCATACACTTTTTTTGAGATAAAATAAATTAAACGAAATGGTTTGTCGGAGAACTGATCGGCGCTCCGACATGTGGTCGGCGCCTCTCTTTTCCGTTAAACCGTCTATTTTTACTGTTTTCGGCATAAAAACCACCGTTTTCGCCGAAAAGACGACCGTCTTTACCGGAAAGACGACCGTTTTCGCTGAAAAGACAACCGTTTTTGTCGGAAAGACAACCGTTTTTGCTGAAAAGACAACCGTTTTTGCTGAAAAGACGACCGTTTTTGTCGGAAAGACGACCGTTTATTGGGAAAAGACGACCGTTTTTGGGGAACAAATACTCAACAAAAAAAACAAAAATACAGTTTTCTCCTGTCTCCGGCCAAAACAGGTAGCG